>NZ_JBQHTK010000032.1:0-34660 GCF_052065755.1 Bariatricus sp. HCP28S3_D3
TTTGTAGTGTAGCTTCTTGCAAACTATTTTACAGCACAACGTAGAGAGTTGGAACACTTTCATTACTATTTGTGCCGCCAGCCAAAGGCGGCGGAATGGAGATTAGTATGGAAAATGTATATTATGATATAAATGGGTGTATTTTAAATTAAACACAATAAAAAGCGCCACTCAATCGTCTATAATGATGATTTTGTGGTACTTTTTATAGAGCTAATGAAAATAACTAATCATTCCGGCGACCAAAGGGCGATGGCCGTGTCATAAGCAACGCCCCCACTTAATTGCTTATCCTGCAGTAAAAGACGGACACAGCAGAGAATTCAACTGAAATTTGGCAAATGTGAATGTGTTGTTATATACTATGACGAAATTACAGGATACCAATGTGCTCAACCGCGGCAGAGATTCTGGCATCAACCTTATTTTTGTGTTAGCCGGAAGAACTGGAGTTGTGACAGGTGGAAGACAGGAGGTCATGGAAATGGCAGAATGGAAGAGAAATACAATAGTTAAGGCAAAAGGCCGCATTCCAAAACCGGATCAGAGGATCCTGCGTTCTGTATGTGCAGTATGCCTGCATTCTGGGGAATGATTGTTATTTTGATCGAGGTATATGCGTTGGGTGGAAAGCTTCAGGGGAATATTTTAAGCTATCTGATCATTGCATTGTTTACCGGAGTGGTGTTGTACTCGACTGTTTTACTGGATATCACGAATACATCCTATTTTTCCTGTGTCGTTTTCCTGAGTATTACGGTCATGCATATCACAGACGAAAGCCCGATGCGGTTTGTTTTTAACAGAGTATTGGATACACTAATTGGAGTTGTACTGGCACTGATCGTTAACTCCATACATTTACCAAGGACAAAGAATACGGATATTTTGTTTGTTTCGGGAATTGATGATACGCTTCTTACCGATAAGGAACAGCTGACGCCATACAGTAAGGTGGAACTGAACCGAATGATCGAGCAGGGAGCTAAATTTACCGTATCCACGCTTCGCACGCCGGCGACGGTCAGGGAAAGCTGCAGGGAATCAATTTGAAGCTGCCGATCATTGCGATGGACGGAGCGGTGCTGTATGATATGAATGATAATTCTTTCCTTATGAGTTATGAGATGTCTTATTTGCAGGCGAGAAAGGTTATAGAATTTCTGGAAAATGAGCATATCAGTTATTTTGCAAATGTAGTGATCGATGATGTGCTGGTGATTTACTATAATGAGCTTGGAAACAGGGCAGAACAGGAAATCTATAAACAGATGCGTAAATCACCATACCGGAACTATATGAAACGGCCGCTTCCTGAAAATGAGAATGTAGTATATTTTATGATGATTGAAAAAAAGGAGAGAATTGAGAAATTATATGAAAAAATAAGCACTCAGGAATGGGCGGATGAGTGTAAAATACTGATGTACGATTCAACGGATTATCCAGGGTATGCCTATATTAAGATCTATCATAAAGATGCGACAAGAGAGAATATGCTCCGCAATCTTCTGGCGCTTCTGGATATGGAAAAGACGGTGACATTTGGCAGCATCGAAGGAACCTGTGATGTGTGTGTCGCAGATTCCAACAGGAATCTTATGGTGAAGAAGATGAAACAGTATTTTGAGCCTGTAAAAAGAAAAATGTGAATGCCCCGTAAGGATAGTCGATTGTCATCAGCGAAAACAGGCAATTGCAGAATAAAAAAATAAAAAAATTTCAAAAATCACTTGCATATTAGTACAAGATATGATAATATAATTTTCGGTCACTGCGAAACACAAGCTGGCCGAAAACAGTATGGCTCCGTGGTCAAGCGGTTAAGACATCGCCCTTTCACGGCGGTAACACGGGTTCGATTCCCGTCGGAGTCATTACATTAGCCAAGCATTCAGGGAAAGGTAAATGGCCTTTCGCTTGGTCAGAATGTAAGCCCGGTGTTATCTAAGCGGTGGGTAAATGAGCGTGGACCTTTAGCTCAGCTGGTTAGAGCAATCGGCTCATAACCGATCGGTCCCGGGTTCGAGTCCCTGAAGGTCCACTTTTTAAAAATTTCATATGGCCCGATGGCTCAGTTGGTTAGAGCGCCGCCCTGTCACGGCGGAGGTCGTGGGTTCGAGTCCCATTCGGGTCGCTGACATTTTCAGTGAATGTCTTTTAATTATATATGGGATCATAGCTCAGCTGGGAGAGCATCTGCCTTACAAGCAGAGGGTCATAGGTTCGAGCCCTATTGGTCCCATTTATAGCATTTATATGTTATATGCCGCAGTGGCGGAACTGGCAGACGCCCGGGACTTAAAATCCCGTGGGTAGCGATACCCGTACCGGTTCGATTCCGGTCTGCGGCATTTAATCATTAGCGGAAAGCCTTTATTTTACGGGCTTCCCGCTATTTTTGTCTTGGAAAAGGGGACGAAAAGGTGGATTGTTTTAAATTATCTTGATTTTTCGGATCTGCTCATTATCCTTTTCCTGCAGCTTCTCCGTTACGTGCAGATAGATCTCCCTTGTCACCTTACTGTTCTCATGTCCTAATCTGCGCGATATTGTATAGATATCAACTCCATTCTCAAGAAGCAATGACGCATGAGTGTGTCGGAGCGTGTGAGGTGTAATTCGGCGCCCAAGAGCTTTCTGAGAGGTTTCACGAAGATATTTTTCATAAGCGGAATGGTTAATATGTTTTCCGTTCGTCATGCAGAATAACAGATCTTCATCGTTTGCATATCCATGTTCCATTCTCTGAATCTTCATATACAGTGAGATCTTACGAAGCAGCTTCTCAAGCTCCGGCTGAATGTATACGTCCCTGCAGGAGCACTGCGTTTTGGTCGATGTAGTGATTCGGTTATTGTGATCATAAGTTTTTGTCACATGGATTACAGATTGCTCGAAGTCAATATCCGATGATGTCAACGCTGCAGCTTCGCCGAACCGAAGCCCGGAGAGCGCGAGGAATTCTGTCAGATACTTCCAGTGCCAACACGAACCCATTGCGGAAAGAAGCGTGCGGAGTTCATCGGATTCCAGATATTTGTCCTGGATCTTATTTCTATGTGGAATGTCTGGGAATGGCTTGAACTTATCAAGAAACGATACATCGTGTATATAGTCGTTCTGATATCCCCAACGGATCAGCGCGGAGAAGCGGATCCGGAGCTCATTGAGCGTGCTGGGAGCTTTCCCACTGTCCAGAAACTTCTCCTTGATGTATTGGGCGGTCAGGCGATTCACAAGAACGTCAGAACCAAGTATGTTCTGAATCGTCACACACGCAAAATGGTTTCTGCGATAAGTGGACGGCTTTAATGTACTTCTCTGATATTTTTCGTATTTTGCAACGAGATCGGAGAGCGTGAGGGAATCAACATTTCCCAGGCATCCTTTTTTCTGATTGATTTTCTTCGTAAGCTCTTCGAGAGCAAGGCGTCTCGTAGTCGCTGTATTCTTATCAAGCGTAACACTGACTGTCTTATTCTTGCCTGTGAGAGGGTCCATATACTGCTCCCTGAATTTGTATTTTCCATTTGGTGTGCTTTCAATCCACATAATCATCTTCCTTTCTTTTTGTGCGACGTCGCACGTGGTTTTTGAGTATAAAAATAACAGCCAGAGAACTTCCGTTCTCTTGCATTGGCTGCCCGAAGATGATACAATATATTTGTTCAAGAGCATGTATCTCTTCGGATATATAGCTTATGTAAACCGTTCGGTATTGGCGTACCGGGCGGTTTTTAATTTATTCTAGTGTAATTTTTTGGATATCTTTTTCTCCTGAAATTGAAGTCCAGTCTGAAGCTTCAATTGTCACTTCGCTCATATCGGTAAGCTTATATATTTCACACGCTTCGATCGTTATGCCCTGCTGAATATCTTTTGAGAGATTGTTATATTCCGCATTTTCACCTTCCAAAAATGTGGTTTCGCACTCTATGCCATTTTGGAAACACTGAAAATAAGATGATACAACAGCGCTTGTTGCTTCAGTGCTCTTGTTTGTAAAATTAAAATAGTAAATGAGACATGGATTGCCTTCCCAGTCCTTACCAACTTCATGTCTCGTGTATTCAACTTTAAAAGTATCGCATTCAAAGTTGATTACGCCATCATCCGCAGGAGCTACTTTCTCTTCTTGTTCAGGCTCCTCTTCGCCTGTTTTGGTGTCTTCTGATTCCCCTGTTTCTTCTGTTTTAACTTCTTCTTTTTCTGTTTCTGAAGAACCTCCACAAGCTACCATCGACAGTGCCATTGTTGCAGCTAGCAAAACTGCTAATACTCTCTTTTTCATTTGTTTACCTCTTTCTTTCCACCTTACACTGTTCATATAAACGCATTTGCGATTATATCTAAATTTGCATATCTATATTATATCTGCAGATAATATCCTCATGAAGATATTACTGAGTGAAATTATGTACAATAGAAATCTATCAGTACGGCAAGTATCTCTTATGACCGGAATCCCAAAATCCACAATCAATGATATCATGAATGGGAGAGCACCACGACTGGACACATTGGAGCAGCTGGCATCCGGTCTGAAAGTTCGGATCACAGATCTTTTTGATTCGCCGTACAAATAAGTGTCCGAGATCTCGGACGATTCCATGAACCTCCGTAAGAAATCCGAAAGGAAATTGTTAAACTGGTAGAAGCAAATAGTTATACAAACGCGTGTTCGAAAATATTGTTGATTTTTACAATATATAGTAGTATTATGTAATCAAGGAATTTCGAACGTGTGTTTGCTAATTATCTACCGAACGGAGGTCTTACATATGGATTACAAATCACTTATCATCAATGCTGTTGAAAATATTGATTCAGAATATCTTCTGAAGATAATCTATCGTTTTATACGAGGGCTGTTGGACTAGGATTTCCTAGTCCTTCTTTATGCTCCCCATTGCGATAGCTACTTTTTTGAGTGCTTCCCATCCGTCCTCATCCAGTTTGGAAAGCATTTCTATATAACGTTTTTTGAACGAATCCTCTTTATCTTTAAGAACTCGGCCAATGAACTCGGCGATATATTCTTCTCGAGATAGTTCCATAAATACATCGCCAATTCCATTTCTAAGCCAATTCTCATCAACATTATATTTATCACATAACCCCAGAACAACACGTTCTGTTACGGAAATACGACCAGCTTCTATATTTGCTATATTTGCTCTGGTCAAACCTAAAGGAGATCCAAAGGCCTCTTGAGTCATATGTAATTTCTCTTTCCTTAAATAGCGGACGCGCTCATTTATATTCATTATAGTCACCTCACTTTCTGGTTACATTATACAATAATTGATATGTTTTGTAAAGCACAAAAACAAAAGAAAATAACAATAAAACTATTGACAAACACGTTATAAAGATATAAAATGTGTTTAACAAAACACGAAAGAAAGGAGAGATAGTAAATGTCAGATAAACAAAAAGAGGTTCTTGATAAATTCGGATCAGTGATTGCGACCATGTCAGACGACGATCTGGAACGCGTGCTTCTGATCGGAGAAGGAATGGCAATCATGTCAGATATCAAATCGAAGAAAGATGAAGCAAAAGAGAAAGCGAGGTGATATGTAATGAGAGTTATTACAGAAGTAAGAGGAACGCCGTACATGCCAAGAGCGGTACTTGCTCAGCAGTTCGGAATCAGCAAAAGAACCGTTGATGAGCGGATGAAAGAAATCAAGAAGTCCGACAGATACGATGAACATGCATGCATTAAAGACGGAGGAATTGTACTGATTAATTATCTCGTGTTCCTGGACTACATAGAAAAACGCGAGAGAATCCGGAACGGAATAAAAGTAGAAGACTACGATCCACAAAAGCTTGCAAAGGCGATCGGATGGTACTAGAGGGAGGTGATAACGATGAGCAGAGATAACGAGAGATTGCTTCGGCAGATGGATAGAGAGATTGAAGTCGATGATAAGCTCGATCTGATCGGAGCGATCGGATCGTCGCTGTTTACGGTGGTATTTACATTTGGAATGTTTTTTCTTTGGCTGATGGGAGTGGGTTAAGATGGCAGAGAGAATGAGAACATCTAAGATAGATGCAATAATCGCTGAGCTTGAAAGCTTGGAACGCATCGACGGAGAGTCTGAAACATTTAAGAGGAATGCAATTGCATATCTGCAACTGTTTGCAGATTGTCTGGATGATAGAAATATCAAATCAATTAAAAAGTGCCCTGGAGCGGCGACTCCGGACGGGCACACAGAAATATAACCAAATTAATTGTAAAACGGAATGGAGGAAAAAGCAATGGCAAAATTTTATGTTGACTGGGATAATGTGGAACCGAATCAGATGCCGTCATTAGTCGAAGCGGTGGCTAGATACGCTAGCATGAATAAATACGCGTGTCTCGCAGATGTTTTTGCAATTCTTGGAATCAAAGCATGTGATGAAAATTGTAAGTGCGAAAATCCGAAGGATGATAATCATGTATTAGCAGCAGATATGGAGGGGAAAAAGCAATGATTAAATGTGATTTTGGGAAAGAAACACGTATCAGCGGCAGTACGATACAGATCGCTGCTGAACTGGAAGAGCTGATGCGGGAAATAAGACATGCTCTGTGTAAAACTCTCGGAGAGAGTGATGGCATGGATTTTTATGAAGAGATTATAAGGCTCAGTAAATTGGATGATAGCCAGCGACATGAATTATTTGCAGAGAAAATCTCGAAAGCAGAGCGGGAGAAACCGGAAATGGTGAAAATGGCCAGTGACATCACAGACGAATTGATGTGCAGAATATTCGGCGCAGCGTATAAGGGATAGTCATGTGGTGGAGTGACGAATACATGGATTGGGCGGACCAGGAGCGACTGGTTCGGCAGGAAGTAGACGAAATAGAGCGAAAGATCAGGCAGCGTAAAGCAGAATCATACAGAAAAGCGGAGGATGGAGAATATGAACGAATTAACCCTGAGAATTAATCAGAATCCTGGAAGCATTGAACTTAATTTCGATGAACTGGAAACACAGCTGGATAACAAGCTGGCGGAATACAAAGGCGCTGTATTCACGGAAGATTCAAAGACTTATGCAAAGAAAGAGGTTGCGAACCTCCGGAAGCTGAAAAAGGATATCGACGATGCCAGGAAGGCGGTAAAGAAAAAATGGATGGAGCCTTACGACAGCTTTGACGATAGAATGAAGAAGCTCATGAAGAAAGTGGACGAGCCGATCAACCTGATCAACGAGCAGGTTGAGGAATTTGAGAAAAAGCGTATTGAGAAAAAGCGTGCGGAAATCAAAAAGGCATTCGATGAATTTGTAAGCGAGATTCCGAACTATCAGGAATACATTTCTCTTGAAAAATTCTACAACACGAAATGGGAGAACGCTTCTGTCAATATGAAATCCGTGCGAAGCGAGATGGAGCAGAGCATCAGCAACATTATCACGGCAGTTGATACGATTAAGAGCATGAATTCAGACAAATCAGCGGAAGCTCTGAAGTACTACCTGAATACTGGCAATCTTCCGGAAGCAATTTCGATGATTACCAAATACGAGCAGGATAAAGCCCGAATTCTGAAGGAACAGGAAGAAAAGCGCGCGCGGGAAGAAGAGCGCAGGAAACAGATGGAGCTTGAAAGAATCCGCGCGGAGGAACGTGCGGCTATTGAGAGAGAGGAACGGATCCGCGCTGAGGAGCGCGCCCGCATGGAAAGCGAAGCTTTAAAAGCCAGCATGGAAGAATGTGCAGGATTTGATGATGCGGAGCTTCCCTTTGAACAGCCGAGTACGGTTACAGCTTATTACAAGGTCATAGCGACAGCAGAAGAACTGGAACAGGTTGAGATGGCATTCAACAGTATCGGTATTTATTTTGAGCGGAGGGATGTGTAATGAAAACAATTAAAATCACAACAGACAATGTGGTGTCTATCATTGATGTTAATTTTAATGATTTCCGCAGCATTCAGAACGCCATCGGGGGATACTTCGAGACAGTGAAAACGCAGAAAATGTGGGATTATTTCAAATGTCCGATGATGTTCCTGGCGGATGAAGAAGGACATTTGAAGAAGCTTCCCCCTAATCAGCTTGGAAGTTATTTCTACGACACTGAGCGTCACGGATGGCCGATCGTAGGAGATATCATCCTGGCAGTTCCGGACGGGGAATATATTCTCGGGTTGGAAGATGCGGAAGCGATGAAGATTCAGCTGCTGAATGATTTTGAATTTTTGGAGGAAGAATCTGATGAGTGATGGAATGATACATATCCCAGCGAGAAAGAAGCATCCAGTTGGTGAGCAGATGGTTGTGAAGCTGACGCCAGAAGCATATAACGTTCTGGTTGACATCTACAACGAATCGTGCCTTTCGATGAAACAGATCGCCAGTCTTTTGATCGTGCAGTCTGCAGATCGGGTTGTATATGACAAGGAGGATAATTGTGAATAACGAAGAAAAAAATGTAAGCGCGAATCCTGGTAAAATCTACGCGGCCATTGCGGGCGTGATTGCGGACGTTGGATTTGTAGCGAAGGATAAAATAAATAAGCAGCAGGGGTTTAAGTACCGCAGTGTGGACGATGTGTTTAATGCGCTTCATCCAGCTCTGGCCAAAAACAAAGTATTTATTGTTCCTCGGATACTGGAACGAAATTGCGCTACGGTTGGAAAAACTCAAAAGGGAACAGATATGATAAAAGTCGTTTGCAAGATCAAGTTCACCTTCTTCGCAGAGGACGGATCATCCGTAGAATCTGTGATTGTAGGAGAAGGATTAGATACCGGCGATAAGGCAACAAATAAGGCGATGGCTACCGCATATAAGTATGTGTGCTTCCAGGTGTTCTGTATTCCAACAGAGGAACTGATGGATGATCCGGATGGCGAATCTCAGGAGCTTGAAGAAGGTAATAGACAGAAATCAAAGAAAGAGAAAGAAAAGCCGGCAGAAAAGAAATCTGAGGAAACAAAGAAGCCTGAAGCTCCGAAACAGTCCGGCACAGATACGTCGGAAGATTCAAAAATAACGGAAGCAATGTTAAATACAATTCGCGCGGAGCAGAAGAGAACCGGTGTAACGGATAAACTAATTCTAGGAGTAAAAACCATTTCTGCAAAAGACATTGAATCGCTCACTGTGAGAGAATTTAAAATCGCAATGTCGAAGCTTGAAAAGACTCCGGACTTAGTGAGAGGAGATGGAAAGAATGAATAGTGTGCAGCTTGTTGGAAGATTCACAAAAGATCCAGACGTAAGGTACACGGACGGAGGTATGACTATTGCGAGATTTTCGCTTGCGGTAGACCGGCGCTTTAAAAGCGATAACGGCCCGACTGCAGACTTCCCGAATCTGGTAGCGTTTGGAAAGACCGCTGAATTTATCGAAAAGTATTTCCGTAAGGGGATGCGCATCGGTATCCAGGGGCGGATCCAGACCGGATCTTATACGAATAATGATGGGAACAAGGTCTATACGACGGATGTAGTTGTGGAAAACTGCGAATTTGTGGAAAGCAAAGGATCTCAGAATAATGCATCCGGAGATGATTCAGGAGGATTTAATAATTGCGATCCGGCAGATAATGATGGGTTTATGAGTATCCCCGACGATATCGATGAGGAGCTTACGTTTAACTAGGAGTGAGCGAGCATGATAATTCAGATAGATAGCAGAGAAAAGGCGAGAGCGATCAAGAAGATTGTTGAAGAATTTGACCGGCAGGGAATCCGGCATCCGGTCAGTAAGTTGATGGTCGGCGATTACATGAACTATGACAACCCGAGACTGATTGTTGATCGTAAGCAGAATCTCTCTGAGCTCTGTTCGAATGTCTGCCAGGATCATGAACGCTTCCGGAACGAGCTTGTGAAAGCGCAGGAAAACGAGATACAGCTGATCATCCTTGTTGAGCACGGGAAAGAAGTAAGGCGCCTGGAAGATGTGATCTGGTGGGAGAATCCCAGGCGCTGGAAACGCAGGAAGAACCCGGATACCGGAAAATGGGAAGAGATTGAAACAAAAGCCATGACCGGAGAGACGCTTTACAAAATATTGAAGACGCAGGAACGGAAGTACGGAGTTAAATTTATGTTCTGCGAAAAAAAAGATACCGGAAAAGAGATTATACGGATTTTGAAGGAGGGGGGGGGGGTAAATGACCAGTGAGGAAATTAAGGCAGAATACTCGATGAGAGATATTTTGATCAAATGCGGGCTTTCGCAGCCGAATCGCAAGGGGTTCATTTCCTGCCCTTTTCACAAGGAAAAAACGGCATCAATGAAAATCTACGAAAAGGACTACAACTGCTTCGGATGCGGTGCGAATGGAGATATATTCACTTTCATTCAGCAGTTTTATGGAATA
Source organism: Bariatricus sp. HCP28S3_D3 (assembly GCF_052065755.1). NCBI lineage: Bacteria > Bacillati > Bacillota > Clostridia > Lachnospirales > Lachnospiraceae > Bariatricus > Bariatricus sp. HCP28S3_D3. The sequence continues at coordinate 10,356 of NZ_JBQHTK010000032.1, forward strand.
CCTTTCAGAGAAGCGTTTTTGATGCTTGGCGGAACTTATGAGCATGAGAAAGCGAAGGATCGGTTTGCTATCTACCATGCAAAAAAAGCGCAGGAGATGCGGAAGAAGCAGGAAGAAAAGGATCGCATGAAGCGGAAGCTAAATAACGATCTGATTGACATATACAGAGATTGGATAGCGAAATCAGATCCGCTATCGCAGACTTGGTGCGATTGCTACAATGCCCTGCAAATCGAGCTGTATCATCATGAAATTTTGAACGAAAAGAGGACGGGAAGTTGAAACCATTAATTGAATACGATAAAGACAGTATCTTGTCGGAAGAAGTGTTCTCTGAAATATTTGAACAGGAAGACGAGATCATGAAAGCCCGGATGCTCCTATCGTTCGAGGATCGCGCAAAGGATCTCGGGGTTAAACAGAAGTTCGAGCATCTGTTTAAGGCATATAAGAAAACGGACGCAGAAATGCGAAAAAATAAAGCTACAAGTCGCTCACTTGTAGATAGCTGGACGAACTTTTCAGGGCCTTACGAAAACATGAAATGCGGAGCCTGGATCGCTGATGATAATGGAATACAGACATTCAATAAGGATTATTCGAACGAAGTCGTAGTTTGCTATCATCCGATTCTTCCGATCAAAAGGACAAAGAATCTGGAAACCGGAGAGGAACAGATTGTGATCGCATATAAGAGAAATCATACATGGAGAGAAATCACAGTACCGAAAGACCTTGTTTCTTCTTCGAATAAGATTGTATCACTATCCAAACTTGGTATATCCGTTACATCGGAGAATGCGAAGCTCCTGGTCAAGTATCTGTCAGATGTGGAAAACATGAATGATGATGATATCCCAGTACAGCTTTCAAGCTCGAAATTGGGATGGATAAACGGAGGCTTTCTGCCATACAGCACGGACATCATATTTGACGGCGATATGCGATTTAAACAGGTGTATGAAAGCGTGAGGGAGCATGGGAACTGGAAGATCTGGCAAAATCACATTGCGCAGCTCCGGAGAAGAGGGCGCGTGGAAGTGAAATTTATGCTTGCTGCATCTTTCGCAAGTGTTATCGTGAGTATACTGGGAGCTCTTCCATTTATTGTAGATCTTTGGGGAGAGACCGAAGGCGGTAAAACAGTGTCGCTTATGGTGGCTGCATCGGTCTGGGCGAATCCGGATGAATCGGCGTACATAGGAGATTTCAAAACTACAGAGGTCGCCCTGGAAGCAAAAGCGGATATGCTGAATCATCTGCCCATGATGCTCGATGATACCAGTAAGACAAGTAGCCGTGTGCGTGATAATTTCGAAGGCGTTGTGTACGATTTGTGTTCTGGGAAAGGGAAAAGCCGATCTAACAAAGAGCTTGGAATGAACCGGGAGAACCGCTGGAAGAATGTGATACTTACAAATGGGGAACGTCCGCTTAACTCTTACGTGTCTCAAGGCGGAGCGATTAACCGAATCCTTGAGGTTGAATGCAAGGACAATGTATTTGCTGATCCTCAGGAAACCGCAGATGTCGTGAAGAAGAATTATGGACTTGCAGGAAAACGGTTTGTTGAAGCAGTGCAAAAGCTCGGAAAAGAAGAAATCCACCGAATACAGAAGGATTTTCAGAAGCAGATCCACGATGATGAAGCAATGCAAAAGCAGAGCATCGCACTATCTGTGCTTCTTACAGCCGACAAAATCGCAACAGAGTATCTGTTTCATGATAAGCAGTATATCACGATTGATGAAGCAAAAACGGTTCTGATCAACAGGAATGATCTATCGGACAACGAACGGTGCTACCGGTACTTGATGGATAAGATCGCAATGAATCCGCAGCGCTTCAAGTCCGATTCGACTGTAGAGCGATGGGGCGTTCTGACAGATGATTATGCGATCCTATATGTGCAAGCATTCAATGATCTGTGCAAATCCGGAGGTTTTTCTGACAAGGCGTTTCTGTCTTGGGCTGATAGAAATGGACTTTTACAGACGCAGGGCGGTAAATTTACGAAGCAAAAAAAGATAGACGGCAAAAACAGTAAGTGCATTTTTATTAAAATGGATGATGAAAAAGATGCTGATGGATTTGAACCGGCGGACGTATACGATCAGGAAGAATTGCCGTTCAAATAGGGTAACTGGTAACCGAGGTAACCGGGTAACCCGCGAAATTCTATATATACATGTGTGTGTGGGTGTGTGTAAGTGACACACACAGAAAAACTTTTCTATAAGGAAATTGGTGGTTACCTTGGTTACCATGATTCAAAAACCGCTGAAAACGTTGAAAATACGCGGTTTTTAAGGTAACCGGAGCGAGGTTACCGCAACGAAATTTCGGTTACTTTTAAGCAATTTTGGGTTACTTTCAAGGAGAAAATACAATGGAAGAGCGAATCAGTGGAATATATAACGATTGCTGGAAGGCATATAAACAGTATTTGAACGATCACGATATGGGAAAATTTAACCTGCATTGTGAGAATTTGATTAAAAAGTATGATGGCCAATCAGACATCGAAGGATTGGTGTTCTGGTGGGCGGGAAGAGTGCAGGGACTACATGATGCGTATACCAGAAACGGGAGGAGATGAAATTATGGACGAAATCATGGAAGAAAATAAATGGTGGCTCATCATAGATTACGATACGACAAAGCGTATCATCCGGGCAGATCTGGCGAACATGCAGCGGAGCTTCATCGACATTGGATGTCAGCTGATGCAGGTGCGTGATCGGGAACTCTACAAGGACGGCGGATATGATAGCGTGTGGGCTTTTGCAGAGCAGGAGTTTGGTATTCAGCGATCGACTGCATCGCGCTGGATGAAGATGTGTCAGAAGTTCTCGGTGGATGGATCCAGTCCGGTACTGAAGGACGAATACAAGGACTTCGGGAAGAGCCAGTTACAGGAAATGTTATACCTGGAAGATGAACAGCTGGAAGAAGTCACACCAGGCATGACGGTGAAAGAAATCCGGGATCTGCGTAAACCGGAAAAAGTAGAAGAAGAGCCAGTATCGATACTGGGATATCCTCTGCGAGTATACCCGGAAGGGAGCCTGATCAGCACTCCGGGATGTGGAAAATGCGATTGTTTTTCATGTCACCGTGGTGGATGTGAAATCAGACAGGTAGATTGTTATTGCGTAGAAGCTCCGATGGGAAATCCATTTCCATGTACGACTTTGAACGTAGTAGAGAATATAAGACAGGAAGTTGGAAATAAGTGCCAGTTTGTAAACGAAGATCTGGCATTCCACCGGGCGGGAGATGGGAAACCGGTTCCATGTTGTAAGAAGTGTGATCATCCTTGTGGGTATGAGTGCAGGAGATCCATAGCAGCAAGGCACGAGGCGGCGAAGAGAAATATTTGCGACGTCGCACGTGATGAATCGATCAATGAAAAGCACGGAACGGCAATTGATGAGCTTAACTTAAGCGTTAGAACCTATAATGTACTGAAAAGAGCAGGAGTGGAGACGATTGAAGAAATTCAGAGTATGCCAGACACTGATTTGGCAATGATTCGAAATTTCTCGCGGAAATGCATGGATGAAGTACATAGTAAACTTGAAGAATATGCGAGAAACAACTCTGAAAAGCCTTTGTGCGACGTCGCACATGAATACGAAGAACAGATCACGGGACAAATGAACGTGGAAGATTATCCGGAGCTTCTGCCAGATCAGGATAAAACTGATATCGATATCAACAACGTTGAGGACAATGATGTTATCAAACAACAAGAAAATGTTATCAATCAGCCTGAATTCGTGACGAAAGATGATGAAACTGTGATTGATGCAGAGTACAAAGAAATCGCTGACGAAAATACGGAAGCTGATGAGATATGCTGCCAGGAATCAGCGGATCTGGACAAGCTTACCTTCTCTCAGATCGCAATCCGGGATTACCTTGAAGAAGAGGAACAAACACTTGCAGAGTATGAAAAGGTGAATTCCGAGGATGGAGGTCTTCCGCTCAATCTGATGATGAGACAGCGGATGCTCGTAAAGGCACTCAGGCTTTTGTTAGAAAGCGAAGCAGAGCTGGAAGAGGGCGATGAGCTGGAAGAGCAGGAAGAACCTGCACCAGTACAGCCAGATCTGCCAGTGATGCGAAATAACGACCAGCGCAAAGAATGGATTAAGAATTACAAAGACTGGGGACTATGGTACCGGGACGAGAATATCGATGTGAATTATTACAAGTATGATTTCTCAGATGGCAGCCGTCTGGTAGTGGCGGAATATCCACGAAGAAGGATGTGCTGGAAAGCAAATGAGTTTGAAGATGAGCATCACTATCACCTGCTTGATAAACACAGAAAATTTTACGGTACCGATAAAACGTTCGAACATCAGTATGTGCACAGCACGGACAGCGAAACGTCCTTGATAGAATTTTTGAAGAACTTGCAGAAGGGAGAGAAAAAGTAATGTTAGTTGAAAAGAGCGTTAAAGAAGCGTTGATGGATTATGCAAAAGGCAGAAAAGTAGTTGTGCTGCAGTGTTCCGAAGACGGGAAGATGGATGCAAATCTGTTATCCGATTTTCTGGAATACGATAATAATAAGTATCTGGTCGATGTGCCGGCAGTTATAAATCCGGAATTTGAAGCATCTGTGCAGGACATGATGAAAGGCTCGGAAGTGATTACGCCAGCCGAAGAGGATGCAAATGAAGAGCCGGCGGAATCAGAAGCGGATGAACCTGAATCTGCGAATGATGAGGACGGGGAGGAAAATCAGCTCCCCCCCCCCAACAGCGCCGGAACTGGAAAAAGAAGAGATAGTTCCGGCGAAAAACAGCAAGAAAAAAGAATATGATCCGGAAGTGCTGAGAAGGTATGTGATTGATGGAAAGTCCAACAAAGAGATCGCCGAACTGATGGAAGTCAGTGTGGGGACAATAAAAAACTGGGTGTATGAAAGTGGTATCACCGGCTTTCGGACGCGTGGAGGAGTAAGAAAAGAACCGCAGCGCGGATATGGATATAATTCCGATCGGCATCTGTGCCGGTCCTGTCGGTACCGTGATGGATTGGCGACAGCAAGAGGCGGATGTAATTATCTTGCTATCGTTGGCCACAGCAGAGGATGTAGTGTTGAGAACTGCAATGTGTACGAAAAAGGTAAAAAAGCAACGAAGAAAGAAGCAATGCGTTTGCGCGAGGTGTAAGAATGGGATGGGCAGACAAAGAACTTAAGAAGCATAAAATACGCAAGCTGGTCGAACAGGCGATGAGAGATCCGAAGTACGAAGAAGAGAGAAAGGAGATGTTTTACGATTACTATGTGAGGTCACTCAACGCATTTCTTCTGATCAGCGTGGACTTCATGCATAGGAAGCTTGGTTTTGGCCAGAAACGGATTATGAAGTTTTTGGAATTTGCGCTGGCTCAGATGCAATTCGTGCAGGAAGATGAGGATTATTTCCGGCTGATGAACGAAGAGCTTGAAAAAGAAGTTGGCATTAATGTGCTGGGCGAATTGACGAAAGGAGAAAAACATGATGGAAAGACTAACAGCTTGGAGTAATTATGGAGCATATTTCCCGAAATGCTATGAAGAGCCGTGTGATGGAAACGGGACAGAAAATGATTGTGACAACTGCGGTTTTATGGATGATGTATGCCGGAAATTGGCGCAGTATGAAGATATTGGCACGCTGGAAGAAGTCCGGGAAGCTGTTGAGAAACAGAAACCTAAAAAAGTAGTTATTGAGCGTTGGTCTCCGTCAATATGCCCGAGATGCGGAAACGAATTATCTGAAAATCTTGGAGATGGATATTACGAACATCCTGTTTTCTTGGAAAGATGTCCTAATCCGGATTGCGCGCAGAGATTAGATTGGAGTGAGGAAGAATGAAAGCATCATGCATCGAATACGCAAAGCACTGCATCGGGCTCGATAATAAAGAGCCCTGCAGGCGCTACAGCAAATTATATTATCGTCCGTATCGGAACTACTACGATGCAAGACGAGAAGACTGTGAGATCTGGAATGTGATGGTAGCGGCAGGATATGCCGAAGCAGGTGAGAAAGACAAACACGGCGGAAGAATGTACAAGATGACGAGAGAAGGTCTTACCTGGCTTGGAAAGAAGCTTGGGATTGTGATTCATGACATGGAGGAATAGCAGATGATTGATGAGAAGAAGCTGATTGAAGATATTGAGAAAGAAATCGAATTTGCAATGAAATGTAATATGCCGGCAATGGTTGCAGGCATGCGTCAGATTGCAAGTGTAATTGAGGAACAGCCGAAAATCGGCGAATGGATTCCATGCAGTGAGCGTTTTCCGGAAGAGAACGGAACATATATTGTGAATGCTATTGAAAATCATATAGTTCATGTTACTTTTGCAAAATGGATGCCAAGAATGAAAAGGTGGAATTTGTCTGGAAATAGATCTTACTGGAAAGTAACAGCCTGGATGCCGCTCCCAAAGCCGTACCGGCCAGAAGAGGAGAGTGAGTAGATTGAATGAAGCAGAAGTCCAATATAAACAGTATTGCAAAGTATATGCGCGACAGCGTGGAATACCACTTGAGGAAGCAAAGGAACACAAAGTATGCAAGGAGTACAAGAAGTACTGTGAAGAGGTATTCGGTTGTAGAATATCTGAGAAAGAAGGGATACGTTGAACCAGGAAGGATACAGAGACCCGACTGCGGAGAAAGCTATGAGGGAATATAACCGGATGCCGCACAAAATGAGGGAAGCGTTGAATGCGGTGCAGAGCGTGGCAAGCCTCATGGGGTTTGAGTTGGTGGAAGTCCGGGACAAGAGGACAGGCAGGTTATATAAATGTGATAGGGAGTGATGCAAGTGGTAGAAGCAATCGAAGAAAAGAGAGAACCGTCGGAGAATGATCTGAAAAAAGAGTATCTGAGGAAATATCGAACACACGTCAGACGAATACATAGAATCAATGCCGAGATAGCAGAACTCAGGTCAATGAAGATTTCTCCTTCGGTGAATAATGACGGAATGCCGCACGGAGGTTGCGGGCAAAGCGATCTTTCCGGATATGCTGCTGAGCTGGACAGCATGGTACAGGAGCTGATCGATGAGAGGTATTGCAGAATCAAGGATTACCAGGAGATCGTCGGAAGGATCAAGAAGCTGAAAAGTGAGAACGAGAAAGATGTGTTATTCTACCGATATATCAGAGGGATGGACTGGTGGGAGATCGCGGAGAAGATGAAATTCTCTGAAAGGCAGATATTCAGAATTCATGGAAAGGCATTAGCTAATTTCAAAATTCCGAAAGATGTCAGTGAATGTCAGTAATATCTGTGCTATTATGGTATCATCGAGAAACGGAGGAGATGAGACAAACTCTTCCGTGGATACGATGAAACATGTAATGTTTCCTCCTCCCGTTAATTATTTGGCAGAGACACCCTATCTATGATGGATGGGGTGTTTTTGTATGCAGAAATATATAGACCAGAATTGAAGGTGGTGAAGTGGCGAACGATGAGAACTTAAAGCGTTTAACCCCGAGTGAAGCTCGAGAATATGGGAAAATGGGTGGTAAGAAGTCCGGAGAAGTTAGACGTAGAAAAGCAAACTTCCGTAAGACTTTAAATATGCTTCTTACTGCTGAGGTAGATAGTAAAGATTATGGGCCGGTTCCGGAAGCGCTTGGCGTTGAAAGCACACTCGAATCGGCTATGTTAATGTCAATGATAAAAGAAGCGCTTGAAGGAAATGTTAAGGCCGCTTATTTTGTTGCTCAGTATGCTGGACAGTCTGGACTGTCGGATGCGGATCTGAAAGAGCAGAGTGCCCGCACAAGCCAGATAAGAGCAAACACGGAACGGATCAGAAGAAACTCGAACGACTATGATGAAGGGGACGGTGTGACGATTGTCAATGACGCGCCAGAAGACAGTGAAGATATCGGATATTGTGATTCCGAAGTATCTGAAGATATTCAACAACAAGACGATTAAACATATTATCCTGACGTCTGGACGAGCTGGAACGAAATCCAGTTATGCGGCCATCAAAGCAGATTATCAGATTATCCACGATCCAAACGGATCTGTTGTTGTGTTGAGAAAGCATCACAATAAGCTTCGGAAGACAGTATATAAAGAGATGCTCCGAGGAATCAATAGATTGCAGATTCCGAAGAATCGCTTTCTGATCACGAAGTCCCCGATGGAGATTACATACAAAAAGCATGGCACTACAATTTACTTCTCCGGATCTGACGGAATCGATGATACTAAAGGTATTATCGATGAGGATAAACCGATCAAGCTTGTTGTCGTAGACGAGGCTACGGAGTTTTTCGATGATGGAGAGGGAGAAGATGAGCTAAGCAACATCGAAGCTACATTTGTACGCGGAAATAGCAGCGGATTCCAAATGATTTATTTATATAATCCGCCAAAAAATCCGAACGCCGCAATCAACCAGTGGTGTAAGAAGATGGAGAAGCGAGATGATTGCATCCATATACACACCGATTACAGAGATGTTCCTGTTGAATGGCTGGGTCAAGATCTGATTGATTCTGCAGAAGCCATGAAAAAAGCTGATCCGAAGATGTACCGATGGGTGTGGCTCGGACAGGCTGTCGGAGTTGACGAACTGATCTATTACATGTTTTGCGATAAGAACAGAGAGAAGCCCGAAAAAGGCAGAAGATACGATACAGCATACATTGGCGGAGATTACGGACAGCAGAACGCTACGACATATCAGGCATTTGGACTCGATACATACAAGAAGAAATTTCAAGGACTGGGTGAATATTACCACAGCGGTCGCGAAAGCGGACGTCAGAGGAGCCCGTCGGAATACGCTTCAGATCTCGTTGGGTTCATGGACGATCTTCATGAAAAGTATGATATTCGAGTTTTTTATGTATTTCTGGATCCATCCGCAAAGGGGCTCGCGGAAGAAGTTCGAAGAGCTACCAGAAATCTCGAATATAGTGTGCTGATCAGAGATGCAGAGAACGATGTAGCGCTTGGAATAAGCAGGGTTCAAAAAGCTCTGGTGTTTGATATTCTCAAAGTATCGCCATATCAGGAGAACGCTATTCGTGAATTTGGCATCTATGAGTATGACAAGAAGTCAATCGAAAAAGGAAAAGAAGCTCCAATCAAAGAAGACGATCACTGCATGGACGCGATCCGGTATGCAGTGATGGGAGCATGGAACAGAATCAAACATTGGACCGCTTGATCCAGATGATGTCACAAAGATAGAAAACCCGTTAAGCAGGGAGGTGATAGAAGATGAACATATTTAGTTATTTTCAGAAAATCGGAATTGATACTGTAGACGAATCGTTTTATAGAAAAATCAAAGAATGGACCAGCTGGTATAACGCGAATGTTAGAAAGTTTACGTTTTACAAAGTATACACCGGACGAGGAACATACAAGAGATGCCAGAGGAAAACGCTTGGAATGGCAAAGAAAGTATGCGAAGATATTGCCGATCTGCTCTTGAACGAGAAAGTTGTCATGACATTGTCTGATGCAGATACGGATACATTTGTAAAATCTGTGCTTGATAATAATAAGTTTTCAGTTCTCGGAAACAGCTACCAGGAAAAGAAAGCTTATACCGGAACAGTCGCATATATACCATATCTGGAAGACGCTGATATTTCAGAGGATGGCAGTGTGATCGCTGGGAAGATTGGTATCAATTATGTTGATGGAACAAATATATTCCCGGTAAGCTGGAAGAATGATGTAGTGACAGAATGTATATTCACATTCCCTCATACATTCCGAAGAAAGAAATATGTTCACGTGCAATCGCATTTGATCGAGAATGGTGAGTATGTGATCAAAAATACGGTTCTTGAAAATGTCCAGGGAAGTAATGATGGAAAAGAGCTTTCGGAAAAAGAATGGAAGGAGATAAAGCCATTCTCCAATCTTGTTCCTATGATGAGAACCGGATGCAATGAACCGCAATTTGTTATTGATAAGCTGAATATTGTTAATAACTCAGATGACAGCAATCCGATGGGGATTGCTATTTTTGCAAATTCCATTGATGTTCTGAAAAAGATGGACATCGAATTTGATTCGTACAGCAATGAATTTGAGCTTGGAAGAAAGCGCATATTTGTAGCTCCTGAACTGCTCCACAATTCAGACGGAACTCAGGCTTTCGATCCAGATGACGGTGTGTTCTACAGCCTTCCGGAAGACTACGACCGCGGCAAGGATCCTATGCTATCTGATGTAAACATGGAGCTCAGGGCAGAGGAGCACAGCAAGGCTATTAATGACGATCTCAATTATTTATCAATGAAGTGTGGGTTTGGAACGGAAAGATATAGATTTGAAAACGGAAATGTGAAGACGGCAACGGAAGTTATCTCTGAGAATTCCGACATGTTCCGGACTCTTAAAAAACACGAAATCATCCTTGATGATGTGTTGAAAAACCTGATCAGAATCATTATTAGGCTTGGAATCGTGCTCGGAAATCCGCTTTCAGAAGATTGTGAGATATCAATAGATTTTGACGATTCAATAATCGAAGATAAAGACGCTGAGAGAAGACGAGATCGCGAAGAAGTTGCGATGGGAGCCATGAGCATTCTTGAATATCGCATGAAGTGGTACGGAGAAGATGAAAAAACTGCAGCCTCTAATCTTCCAGAACAAAACACCGTAATGGAGTGATGATATGGCAAGCAAGAAGCCTGACATAGAAAAAATATCTCTCCGGATGGAAAACATCTGGACCAGCGCAGAGAGCCGGATCATACAAGACATAGTGAGACGCATTCGCAAGAATGGAACGATCACATCAACTGCAGATTATCAGATCACTCGGATGGCGGAGCTTGGCAGATCATCGGAGGAAATTGAGCACATATTGAAAGAAACGCTTAATGCAACCTATCCGGATATGTATCAGCTGTATGATGATGTGGCGAATTGGCAGTATGTTAGAAATAATGACATATACGAACAGGTTAATGGTCATTTCCTTCCTCCAGAGGAAAATGAGTGGATGATTCAGATGTCCGAGGCAATCAAGCGTCAGACTGCAGATGAGCTAAGTAATCTGTCTCAGTCGTATGGATTTGCTGTGATGATGGGAGGCAGAAAAGTATTTATGCCATTTGCAACGTATTATCAAAATTATGTAGATGCGGCAATTATGGACATCTTATCTGGTGGATTTGATTATAATACTGTGATTCGCAGAGTAGTCACGCAAATGGTAAACAGTGGCCTCAGGACTGTTGATTATGCAAACGGTCACAGCAATCGCACTCCGGTTGCGGTGCGCAGATCTGTCCTTAACGGTGTATCTCAGATATCTGGGAAAATAAGTGAGCGCAATGCTACGCTTCTTGGTACTGATTATTACGAAGTGGATTGGCATCCTGGTGCGAGACCGGATCATTCAGTTTGGCAAGGCAAAGTATATACATACAATCAGCTGATCTCAGTTTGCGGACTCGGTACAGTAACGGGATTGCATGGAGCTAATTGCTATCATGATTATTATCCGTTTATCCCAGGCGTTTCGGAAAGAAATTGGACAGATGAATGGCTTGAGCAACAGGATCGCGAAGAAGCCAAAAAGAAGACCTGGAAAGGAAAAGAGTATAATCTATATGAGCAAATGCAGAAGCAGCGAAGCATGGAAGCTGCAATGAGAGCTCAAAGGGAAAAGGTAGATGCTTTAAAAGCTGCGAAAGTAGATCATGATGAAATTACGATTGCGAGGGCAAAGTATAAATCTCAGCTTGGAGAATACGCACAGTATTGCAAGAAAATGGGACTCGTTGAACAGAGAGAACGCATCTATTACGACATGAGAGGAAGGGTGGCGTAGAAATGATAATCGTAAAAGTACGCGAACATGAAATACGCATGTGCGGCCATGCAGGGTGCAGAGACGATACGGGAGTGGATAGAGCTTGCGCGGCGGTATCAGCACTTACCTGCAATCTGATCAATTCGCTTAGAGATTTAACCGGAGATGAAATCTTCTCTGAAACGAGGAGCGGATTTTCAACTATCAGCTGGGAAAATCTCACTGAAAATGGGAAGTTATTGGTAGACTCATGGTATCTTGGAATATCAGATATTAACAATGAGTACGACTGCATAGAATTTCAATAACAAACGTCCGGAAGGACGTTTTTATATTGTCCAAAACGTGAAGACAGAAAAAGCTCGGGAGCCTGTCGAGGCAAAACGGAGGTATAAGATGAGAAAAAGAATGTATTTACAGCTCTTTGAAGACGGCGCGGGAGCTGGCTCTGGTGGACAGGGCGTGAATGCCGGGGCTGGTAACGGCGGCCAGGGATCCGCTGGGGGATCATCCGGATCACATGGAAACGGAGCATATACTTATGAACAGTTGGAAGAGATTGCGAGCGCGAGAGCTGAGAAATCAGAGCGGGCGGCATTAGCAAATTTCTTCAGAAGCCAGGGCATGACAGAAGCCGAAGTGACACAGGCCATCTCGGCATTTAAGACGCAGCGAGCGGCGAATCAGCCAAACGCTACTAAATTACAGCAGGATCTCGATGATGCGAATAAAAAAATCCAGCAGATGGAAAACGAAAAGGTTCTGGCTGGTAAGGGCGTGAAATCTGAAGATCTCGACTATGTGATGTTCAAAGTATCAAAACTTGTAGATGATAAAACAACGTTTGAAAAGGCGGCGGAGAAGTATTTGAAAGAGAATCCGCGATATATGGGTGGCAGTACATACCGAGTATCCACATCAACCGGAAGTGAGTCAAATGGATCTGGAGGCGGATTAAACGCTTCCATCAATGATAAAATTCGCGCTGCCGCAAGAAGATAAAGGAGAGAATGAGATGAATAGAAACAGAATGAATTTAAAGTTATTTGAAAGTGACGCGTCCATTATTGATCGATCCGGCGCGGAGTCATTAATCCCTACTCAGGAATCAAATGAAATCATCCAGGGTGCGATCACACAGTCAGCTGTGCTTTCGAGAGGTCGCAGGCTTGCAAATATGACAAGCAGACAGTACAAAATGCCAGTTCTCGATATGCTGCCGATTGCGTACTTTGTAAATGGTGACACCGGACAGAAACAGACCACAAAGCAGCAGTGGGATAAGAAATATATTACAGCGGAGGAAATTGCAGTTATCGTACCAATCCCTGAGGCTGTACTGGATGATTCCGAATACGATATTTGGGCAGAGGTAAGACCGAGGATTACCGAAGCGTTTGGAAAGGTCATCGACAGCGCAATTCTTTTCGGCGTAAATAAGCCGACATCATGGAGAAACGACGTTGTAGCTACGGCAACGGCAGCTGGGGCAATCGTAACTCTCGGATCCGCGGATAACCTGTATGATAAGATCATGTCAGAAGATGGCGTGATTGCAAAAGTTGAAAATTGTGGCTATTTCGTAAATGGTCATATGGCGGACATCTCTATGAGAGCAAAATTGAGAGGACTCAAAAACACTAACGGAGATCCGCTGTTTAAGTCAGACCTTCAGGGATCTACACAGTACGCTCTTGATGGATCTCCGATGGTGTTCCCGAACAACGGTGCGTTTGATAAATCAAAAGCTCTCATGATCTCTGGTGATTTCAGCCAGCTTGTATATTCTATCAGACAGGATATCACATTTAAGCTGTTCACCGAAGGCGTTGTACAGAATACAGACGGATCTATCGCATACAACCTGATGCAGAATGATATGGTTGCTCTGCGTGCAGTAATGAGACTTGGATGGGAGATTCCGAACCCGATTAATTCCGTTGAGAAAAACAAAGAAAAGAGATGTCCGTTTGCAGTAATGAAGGCCGGGGCTTAGTAGCGAGGTGAGCCTTGATGAAAGTATATGCAGGGTATGATTTTTATTCATATAATTACAATGGCGTTAAAATCAAGCCAGAGGATTTTGACGCCGCTGCATTACATGCGACGCAGTATATAAAGCACATAACGCTTGGAAGATCAGACGGATATGACGGAGATGAGCTGAAATACGCCACATGCGAAATCGCAGAAGTATATGCGGAATTGTTTGTATTGAGATCAGGAAATGAAATCAAGAGCGAAAATACAGACGGATACAGCGTATCTTACGTCACGCAGGGAAGAGATGGAGAAAGCCGAGAAGATCTGTTTATGAGAAGAGCATATGCAATTGCGAATAAGTGGCTTTCTCTTACCGGATTATTGTATAGGGGGATATGCCGATGATTGCAAATGCAGACTGTACGGTATATTCCCGCGTACCCGGAAAAGACTGTGATACATTCAAGATGCAGTACATTCCGGAATGCTGGTGGTTTTGCGACGAAAAATCATCAATAACGACAGATGGACTAAAATCATCAGATGTATTTACTGTTAGAATAGAAGACCTGTCTATCAAGGTTGCGAAGGGTGATTATCTGGTACGAGGACGCGGACCGAAAACAATTCAGACAGTAAGAGATATTGCTGGGTTTGAATATTTTAAAGTTACTTCTGCGAATTATAACCGGTTTGGGAGCAATCCGCATATCAAGGTGGTGGGCGCATAATGTCATATTTTGAAATAAAAACTCCTCGCGGTACTGTATTTACGGTAAACGGAAAAGGCGGAAAGGTTACAGCGGAGATCGAATGGAATCCGGGATTTGGTCCGTCGGAGTCGTCAAAGTTTGATAGAAAACAGAGATTTGTTGACCAGGAATGTATCCGGAGAATGGCTCCAGAGACTCCGAGAAGAACTGGTGTACTTATTAAATCCGCTACACTTGGAACAGTAATAGGATCCGGAGAAATCAATCAGATTACGCCTTATGCAAGACGTCAGTACTATGAACACAAAGAAAAGAGTCGCTGGTTCGAACGAATGAAAAATAGACACAAAGATTCTATTCTGAAGGGGGCCGAAAAAATTGAGTAATATGATTGAATCTCTGAGATCGTTCTTGTCATGTTGCCCGTTCCTGAACGGAGGTAGAGTGAATGTGGATTACATTGGAGCTGAAATGACGTATTCGATCGATCCGCTTCCGTGTGATCCAGTTATTCAGCGATATGTAGACGGAGGTGCGAAGAAGCAGTTCCAGTTCGCATTTACAAGCAAAGAGCAGTATGACGAGGATGCGAGGATCAATATTGATAACAGTGAGTTCTTTCAAAAATTTGAAGACTGGTTGGAACAGCAGAACTTTACTGAAAACCTTCCGGATCTTCCAGACGGCAAGATTCCAATACGGTTTGAAACATTGAGCAAAGGATATTTATATGATATAGACGGCAACCTGGCGAAATATCGCATAGAATGCCGCCTTTTGTATAGTCAGGAGGTATAAAGATGGCAGATACAGTTGCAAAAATGGTAAAGCGGCATCAGAGAGTCGCTTTTATGAACACGGACAAAACCGGATCCTCTCCTAAATATGAGAGGATGACTAGATTTACGAGTATGAAAAATTCAAAAGGCGCAAAAGAGTACAGCAGGCAGTATGTTGATAAGGAATCTGAAGATACCGATGTAGTTGGATATTCACCGTCTATTGAATACTCGTTTGACAGATATACAAATACTCCGGTGCACGACCTCATTGCAGAAATCCACGATGGTGAGAAGACGGGATCTGATGCTCTTGTGGATATTGTTGTTGTCGATCTGTTTAATGAAACGAACGGGAAGTACGAAGCACGCAAGAGGACTTATGCAGTTGTTCCGGATGCGGATGGAGATGGCACGGACGCACTGATCTACTCCGGGACATTAAAAGCGAAATCTGAGATTGAGGAAGGAACCGCTACTTTATCAGAAGATGGAAAGACAGTGACGTATACAGCTTCAGTAAGTGCAACAAGTGAGTAAAACATTAAGGAGGAGAGCCTATGAGCCAGTGGAAATGGAATGATATGGAATTTGAAGTCGATATGGAAGATGTGGAGTTTCAGCAAAAACTCGAAGATGCATACGACAAAATGGAAGAAGAGGAAAAGAATCTAAGCAAAGCAGGACGTAGATCCGATATCACATTAGGATACTGCAATATGTTTTACAATTTCTTCGACCGGGTATTTGGGAGCGGTACAGGAGAAAAGCTGCTTGGCACAAAAAAGAATGCAAGAATTTGCGATGAGTGTTACGGATCGTTCTTTGAATTGATGCGATCAGAAGTGGAAAAATCGAATAAGAGAAGAGCGCAATACGTGCAGAAATACAAGGTGAAGAGCAAAAAATGATGAACCTGATGTACGAGAATCTCCCGGAATCTATCGAGGTATGCGGAGAGAGTGTGCCTATAGTCACTGATTTCAGAGAGTATATTAAGTTAATTGATATGATGTCAGATTCTGAATTGCCAGCTGTGGATAAGCAGCTTTGTATTATTCAGTATTTTAAATCAGCTCCAGGTAATTTTGATGAAGCTCTGGGTGGACTAGTAGATTTTGTCACGATGAGTAAGCTAAGATCAGATCCCAAATCTGATCAAGGAGATTCCGAAAACGATGATTCAGATCAGAAAGCATTATACTCATTTTCCTACGATTATCCATACATCTTTTCCGCATTTATGCGTGATTACGGAATTAATATCCGCACAATTCCGTACATGCATTGGTGGGAATTTCGCATGCTTTTTGACGGGCTGTCGAATGACAATGAAATCAAGCAGAGAATCATGTACAGAGGAATAGATCTAAATGATGTGAAAGATAAAGACGAAAGGAAACGTATCATGAAGATACAGAGAGAAATTAAACTTCCGGATGATATTTTGACGGATTACGATATTGGAGATGCATTTGAATGGTAAAAGTAAAGATACCACCACTTGAAAGGAAGTGGTACCGTTGCCCAAAATGCGGCACAAAGCTTGCGATATTGGACAATACAACCGAATGTAGAAATCTCTATATTAAGTGTCGCACATGTAAAAGAGAGGTAAAAATAGATATAAAAGCACTTTAAACTGAGCCATTGGAGCCTGTGCTATCTAAGAAATGAGGGATAGTATGAGCTACGATGGCTATTTGAAATTTAATACAAAAATTGATTCAAGTGGATTTTCTTCCGGGATCCATAAAATCGGAAGTATTGCAAAAACCGGACTCTCTGTGATCGGTGGATTTGCAGCCGGAATCGTTGGAGCCGGAAGCGCGGCAGCGGTAAAAATAGGAATGAGCTTCGAAAGCCAGATGTCGAAAGTACAGGCGATTTCCGGTGCTACCGGCGATGAGCTTTCTGCGTTGACTGAAAAAGCGAAAGAAATGGGACAAGCGACGAAGTTTTCCGCCACAGAATCTGCGCAAGCCCTGGAATACATGGCAATGGCAGGATGGAAGACTGAGGATATGCTTGGTGGTATAGAAGGCGTCATGAATCTGGCTGCAGCTTCCGGAGAGGACTTAGCGACAACAGCAGATATTGTGACGGATGCGCTAACTGCATTTGGAATGTCTGCTTCTGAATCAGGCCATTTCGCAGACGTCCTTGCAGTGGCGTCTTCGAATGCGAACACTAATGTGTCTATGATGGGCGAAACGTTTAAATACGTGGCACCTGTCGCGGGTGCATTAGGATATTCGGCTGAGGATACCGCTCTTGCAATCGGCCTCATGGCCAATAGCGGAATTAAGGCAGGCCAAGCAGGAACAGCTCTAAGAGCTATCATGTCGCGCATGGCCAAACCGACTGATGAAGTCGAAGCGGCAATGCAAAGACTTGGCATATCTCTAACTGATAGCCAGGGCAACATGAAGTCCCTCAATGAGATGATAAAAGATCTTCGCGATGGATTCTCTGGGCTGTCAGAAGCGGAAGCGGCTCAGATAGCTGCGTCGCTTGGTGGACAGGAAGCCATGTCTGGACTGCTTGCAATAGTAAGTGCGTCCGATGAAGATTTTAGCAAATTAGAATCATCTATCTATTCATGTGATGGGGCCGCCGCACAAATGGCGGACACGATGAATAATAATTTGCAAGGTCAGCTGACAATTTTAAAGTCATCAGCTGAAGCACTTGGACTTGAATTGTATGAATCCATCCAGACTCCACTTACCAATATCGCAAAAGCCGGCATAGAAGAAATTAACAAACTTACGCAGGCTTTTAGGGAAGATGGGGCAGAAGGTCTTATTTCTGCCGGCAGTGATCTAATTGCAAATTTGATCACAGGAATGGTTGATCGCATTCCGGAAGCAACAGATATTGCGCTTGGGGTTCTTGGATCTATCGCGAGTTCAATCGCAAGTAAAGCGCCTCAGCTGATTTCAGCCGGTAAAGATATCCTTCAGTATGTCTACGATGGAATGGCTCAGATGGTTCAGTCCGCACCAGACATTACAAAGCAGGCTGGAAAGATAGTATCTGATCTGATGACCGGAATCCAGAACGCAGCTCCGCAGATGCTTTCGTCCGCAGCTGATCTGATCGCGTCATTTGCGCAGGGAATCGGAGAACAGTTGCCGACTCTTATACCGCAGGCAATGAACATGATTGTTACGCTTGCCGATGCGGTTATTGCGAACATTCCAAAGATTGTACAAGCTGGCGTGTCCATTCTTATAGGACTTGTATCTGGAATAATCAACGGACTTCCAACGCTGATTGAAGAAGGTCCGCGAATTATTAATGAGTTCGCGGATGCTATCTATAATGGCATAGGAACACTGCTTGGAACCGGACTTGCGATGATCGTTGAGCTCGGAAAAGGCATTATAAACAATATGCCACTTATTATTCAGAATGCAGGAGAGATTCTGAAAGCAATCATCAACGTATTCTCACTTTCGAGCATGCTGAACCTTGGCAAGAATCTGATAGAGAGCCTTGCAAAAGGTATGGAAGCGGTAGGTCCTGCAATCAAAACGGCACTGTCCAACATCGGGAAAACAGGGCTGGAAGCAATCAAGAATCTCAAGTGGTCACAAGTCGGAAAAGCAATTATAACATTCATTTCGACAAGCTTGAGATCTGGTGCGAGTCTGGCTGTGAATGCTCTTAAATCAGTCGGGACGCTGGCGATGAATGCGTTTAAGAGCATTAGCTGGGGGACAGTTGGAAAAGCGATTATAACAGGTATCGCAAACGGTATAACCGGTGCCGCGGGAGCAATCGTCTTTGCCACCAAGAATGCGGCGAAGAAAGCGCTTGATGCGGCAAAGAATTTTCTTGGTATTCATTCTCCATCAACCGTATTTCGTGACCAGGTAGGTAAGAATATGGCACTTGGTATGGGGCTTGGATTCGAGAAAAATGTACCGATTTCTGAAATCAGTAAGAGCCTTGATAATGCTGTAGATGATATTCAATCGAAAACATTGAGGGTTAGACTCAATTCGATCACGAGATCTCTGAACGAAAGCGCAGCAAACGGAATTCGGGCAGGTAAGACTGTTGATGATGATCGAAGCCGTGAGCGCCAAAACGAGGACAAAGATCCTATTGATTACAAGCGTTTGGGTCGCGAAATGGGAAAGAGACCGATTTATGTTTCGGCGAAGCTGAATGACAGAGAAGTTGTTAAAATGACAGCAAAACCGATGAAAGAACAAATGGATAATGATGAGAAAATTAGAAAAATGTTGAAAGGAGAGCCAGTATGGGCTTAGAGGTAAAGTACGGTGGTGTGAATATCGGAAAGTACATTAATGTACTCAAAGGATTCACACCCTTCTCGGGGGCAGATTGGGATGTCTCACTGTCTGATGATGGAATGAGACGCGGATCTGAATTTGAATATATCACATACAAGCATAAAATAATCCCGATGCCGTTTGAGATAAGCGGAGATATTATTGAAAAATACGACAAGCTATGCGCCGCGCTGAACGTCGATGAACCGAAGGAACTAATATTTTCATCCGTTCCCGACAGGATGTTCTACGCAGTTCCGAGTGGGGATTTCGATTTTGAGCAGGTATCAATCTTCGGAAGCGGTACTATCAACTGGATTGTGGTTGATGGATTAGCACACTCCACAACCGAAAAAAACTTCCAGGCATCCAAAAATGCATCCGGCGTCCTGGAAGCAACGGTTACTAATTCCGGTACAGAATCCATTCCGGTGAGCTATGATATCACGCACAGGCATGAGAACGGTTTTATCGGAATTGTAAGCGAATACGGCGTCCTGCAGTACGGATCTGTTGACGAGGCAGACGATGAAGCGCGGGAGAAGTCAGAAATGCTATTGAAATACACCAAGCCTTCAGACTATAGCGCGATGACGGAAGGAAAAGGGATTCTGGCCAGCAATGATACATTTCCGATGGGAGGTAGTTTCGCGGGCTATGAGGATGGATGGCTCAGACTGCAGACGGCTGGAAGCGGATCCAGCTGGCACGGTGCCGCAAGACAAGTAACACTGCCGGCGGATTCTTCTGGAAATTCCGGAGCGGTGAATTTTAAGGCGGAAGCTAATATTTGGTTCCAGACATCAAAGGCTACGGAAGTAGGATTGCTGGAATTTGTCATCGGCGATGAAAACGGAGAACATCTTGCATCAATCCATATCGTCAAAGCATCCGAAAGCGACAGCATGTGCAGTGCGATCTTCCAGGTTCAGGCCAACGAGAAGAAGCGCATCCGGTACGAACCAAATGCCGATTCCGAAACAAACAGCAAGAACGGCCTGATTTCGATCAGTAAAAGTGGCGAACTGTTTGAGTTTGTATTTGGTGGAAAAACATATCCGTTCCGGGTACCGGAGGCGGCTGAAAAGAAAGGACTTACGATCACGATCTTTATTGGCCAGTACGGAAGCAGTGTGAATCCGGTCAGCAACATGGCGTTCGGTAAGATGTCATTCCGGAAAGACAATGTGCAGTACCGAGTGGACATCCCGAACCGGTACGCAGAAGGAGATGTGATCACAATCGACGGAGATACCACGAAAATGTATGTAAACGGCGTGCCGGCACTGGGAGACGAGGCGAAAGGAAGCAAACATTTCCACGTTCCGCCAGGGGAATCAAAGATCCAGTTCTATTTCTCGGAATTCTGCGATCCAAAACCCGATATCACTGTGCGAATAAGGGAGGCGTATCTGTAAATGGAAAGAGTGAGAATTGCAGTCCTGGACGCTTACGATAACGTCCTGGCGTTTATGGACAACGGTGCGCCGAAAGCCTTGCACTATTACGAGGATGAGCTGCACGAGTACCTGAAAGGCACGGCCAACACGCTGACCTTTTGCGCCGGCGCAAAGCATGAGGATGCACAGTATTTAGTAGAGGGCAATAAGCTCTCTTTTTTGTATCGCGATAAAGAATACTATCTGAATATCATGAGCGTTCGGCGTGATGAGCTGGAAGTGGAAGTAACGGCATACTCCTTATCGTTTGAACTTTTGAATGAAGAAAAAGAGAAGTATGCTGCTACGGAAGCAAAGACGTTTGCAGAGTACTTAAGTATCTTTGACGCAGAAAAAGTGATCACGCTGGGAAACAATGAGGTATCCGATAAGTCGATCAAGTACGAGTGGGAAGGATCAAGCACACTGTTGGCCAGACTGTTTTCGCTGGCCACGGTGTTTAGTGCTGAGGCGGAATTTATCCCACAACTAAACGATAACTACTCCCTGAAAGCGATCGTGATGAATGTCTATAAAGAGCACAGCGACACGATCCAAGGCATCGGCGTGAACCGGAATGACATTACTTTGCGATACGGAAAAAACGTGACCGGAATCACAAAGACATCAGATATCACGGGACTATATACGGCGATCCGGCCGTTTGGCAGGGATGGGCTTACGATCACGGATCTGGACAAAACTGAATACGATGCGGATGGAAATCTTGAATACTATACAGAATCCGGAAGCAACAACATCCTTGCACCTCAGGCACGCGATCGGTTTCCATCAAATTTATGGTCCGCAAAAGACCGGTACATTGCAAAGATCTATAAGTACGATACGGACAATGTAAATACGTTATATGGCAACGCTCTGTCGGAACTCAAGAAAAACTGCGTTCCTCAGGTTGAGTATGAGGTATCTGGATATTTCGATACTGATATCGGCGATACAGTGCAGATTGAGGATGACGAATACAATCCAGCACTGTACCTGGAAGCGAGAATTACGGAGCAGATCCGGAGCTTTACCGATCTGACCAGAAACAAAACAACGTTTGACAATTTCCACGAGCTGCAATCTCAGCTGGACTCAGATTTGGTGGCCAAAATGAACGCCCTTATTGAGCAGAATAAGACATACGCCTGTATGATTTCGACTGATAACGGAACGACATTTAAAAATAATACCGGATCTACCACACTGACTGCTTCTGTTCGCGACGGCGTGACAGACGTAATAGACAAATTTACAATTGTATGGAGCAAAGACGGCGCGGATTTAGCGGCCGGAAAAAGCATCACAGTAAATGCTGCAGATGTGGACGGGAAAGCACTGTATCGATTCGACGCGAAGGATTCCGCCGGGAATATCAAAGGATTTTATGAGGTTACTATGACGGATGTGAATGACGGAAAAAACGGAGCTGACGGTAAGGATGGTGTCGATGGAAAGGATGGTGTATCGTCCTATACGCACATCAAGTATTCGGACGATGGAGAAACGTTCACAGGAAAAGGGAATCTGGTTTCGAGAAAGAGGAGCGACTGGGTAAAGGGATATTATTCTTCCAGCACCACAATCGATACAGCGAGTCCAGACAGTCTGACTGGAAATCAGCAGTACAATCGAATCTGCATGAAGAAACTGATTCCAGTCGTTCCTGGCGACACATATCAGATGACTTCCGGGCATTCATTCATCGACATGGGCATAACAAGGTACGGCGAAGACGGAAATGCGGTCGGCGTGACAACGAAAAAAGCAGATTTAACAGACAAAGATTATAAGATGCCGGAAAACACATACTACGTGAGGGTTTTCCTAGTTGGTTCTTCGCCTTACGTAATAAACTACAATTCGTGGGACACCTTGTTTAGCAACAACACTGTGTCCCCGACTTTTGGGGAACACGAATCGAAATTAGGATCATATCCGGGTGCATGGATGGGAACGCTTGTGAGCGAGGATCCTACGCCGAGCACTGAGTTTTCGGATTACACCTGGGTAAAGGTAAAAGGCGATCCAGGAAAAGACGGTCTGGACGGGATTCAGGGAGAAAAAGGTGATCAGGGAATTCCGGGAAAAGACGGAACGAGTAGCTATACACATATCGCCTATGCAAACAGTGCAGATGGCCATACAGATTTTAGTGTTTCTGATAGCGATCGCGAATATATCGGCATGTATGTAGATGATCAGCTGACAGACAGCGAGAATCCGGATGATTACAGATGGACGCTTGTAAAAGGACAGGACGGTGCAAATGGTACTCCTGGAAAGGCCGGAGAAGATGGAAGGACTCCGTATATCCATATCGCCTATGCAAACAGCGCAGATGGTCAGACGGATTTTAGCGTGACGGAGAGCGACGGAAAGTCGTATATCGGACAGTACACCGATTACGAAGAACCAGACAGCACAGATCCAAACGATTATGCGTGGAGCAAAATAAAAGGTGAGGACGGGGCTGACGGGAAAGATGGAACATCATCTTATACTCACATTAAATATTCAGACGATGGAGTAACATTTACGGTCGATATCGCCGAAAATTTGGCATCTCAAAATAGAGGCGATTGGATGACGGGATATTACGGACCAGATAGTACGATTTCTGATGCAGCTCCGAATAAAGGCACGAATGAATACAAACGGATATGCATGGCTCCGGTTGCGGTGAATCCCGGAGACAAGTATTTATTATCACCAGGATATAGCGGGATTAACATGGGATATACCAGATTTGGTGCAGATGGAAAATATGTATCATGGAACATGGGATCACAAAAAGATGCTGAACTTACGATTCCGGAAGATACGTATTACATTAGTGTGTTTTTATACGACTTGCTTGGCAAAACTGTAACGTCTTTAGGGGATTGGGATGTATTGTTTGAGAGCGGAGGCATAAAGCCGCGATTCGGCAAATTGTCGGAATCATTAGGAGACGTGCCGGGAGCGTGGATGGGAACTATGACAAGCGATAATCCGGAACCTAGCCTGGTATTCTCGGACTACACATGGAAAAAAATTGAGGGCGATCCAGGAAAAGATGGAGCACCGACCGGAATCGTAGAGTCAGCGGATGAACCATCCGACAAATATATCGGTATGCTCTGGAAGAATACCGGAACAACAGCCGGACTGGTGCAGGGGGCAACATACCGGTGGAATGGTACGGAGTGGGAGATGTATAAGTTCTCGGCCGTAAATATCGAAGCGGAGACGTTTAAAGGA
>NZ_JBQHTK010000033.1:0-31377 GCF_052065755.1 Bariatricus sp. HCP28S3_D3
ATAATATAACAAAAATACTGAATGTGCATTATTATCCAAATCCATATTATAATCAATCCTTTCTTTTATTCGACTGATTATATTGTACCACATCCGGCACATTAGAACAAGTGTTCTCTCGTATTTTTTTGCAATTCATCTCGCCACCTAAAGAGGTGGGAGAATTCTTGCTATATCTTGTTAAATTTGAGGACCTTATTGAACCGGAGCCTCATATCCAGCGAAATTCCTCCCAGAGTCGGCTCCACACCTCTTGTCACACTACTGCCCCCGCCATATACATACAGTGGGATCTTGTGTTCTGTACAGTATGCCACGATCTGTTCCACCTGCTCAGTCGTATCCGGATAAACAACTGCATCGGGCAGCGAATCGATCTGATGTCTTCTGAGACGGATTGCATCGTATCCGGTCTTTCCATAAGCAACTGCCAGTCTCGGGTAGTCCTCTGTCGTGACATACTTTTCCCCAACAATCTTCTTCAGTGCTTCAATATGCTCCGTAGCAAGGCGGGACGGCTGATCAAGTACGACCTTCTCCATACCGATACTGCCATCGTACTGCTGGAAATCCGCATCCGTCATTTTAAATTTTTCTTTCATCATTTTGTACAGCGACTCTTTCGGATATTTCACAAAATCCGGATCGCCCCAACGGAAAATGGAACGATAACTGTCTTTCGGCGCAGCCTCTTTTACCCATTTGGGTTCAAATCCTTTATATGGTTTACTCATGTTACACTTCTCCTTTCATCAGGTCACTCGTTATCACGACATCGACGCCCAGCCCCAGTACATTTTCAATCACGATATCCCCCGTACCGAGCGGCTCTATCACCTGCACTTTACTGATTTCCTTCATCACATCAAATATTCTTTCTTTTGGAATCTCCGCAGAGACTTTCACCGGCACGACCGGAACATTTTCGGAGGTTTGAGATTGCGGAACCTTTTTTCATACAGAATTTTGTCTCCTGAAAGGCAGGTAAATACCGCTTCCTCCATCTCTGCTCTGCTTCGGAAATAAAGAACGATCTTTTCCGTTCCAGCGCTCTTTTCGATCCTCTGTGGTACAACATACTGCAGGGAATCTCCCGCCTCCAGTTCTAAGTATTCCCGTTTTTTCTTTTCATAGACGGCAGCTGCCTTTCCCGCAGCGATCCCGCTCTCTGTCACATAATCCACAAGATCATTGACATGGAGCGCATTTCCACAGCAGAATATTCCTTCTTTTTCAGTCATAAAATGCTCATCACAAACCGGCCCTTTCGTATGCATATCCATTGGTATTCCCAGTGAACCTGCAATTTCATTCTCCGGTATCAGCCCCACAGAAAGGATCAGCGTATCACACTCCACAATTTCTTCTGTTCCTGCAATCGGTTCCATCTTATCATTGACTTTAGAGATCTCCACGGCAGTCAGACGACTGTCTCCGAATACACGGGTCACCGTACTGGACAAATGAAGCGGAATTCCATAGTCTTCCAGGCATTGGACAATATTGCGGGTAAGACCTGATAGGGTTGGCTTTGCCTCATACACACCAATCACTTCCGCTCCCTCCAGAGTAAGACGGCGCGTTTTCTCAGAAAATACCCAGATCACTCGAAACGTCTGTCTTATCCAAAAAACGGCACAGCCCTAAGGCCATGCCGTTCTTTTTATCCTTTATTTATCCTAGTACACCGAATAATAAGTAACTGACA
Organism: Bariatricus sp. HCP28S3_D3; assembly: GCF_052065755.1. Classification (NCBI taxonomy): domain Bacteria; kingdom Bacillati; phylum Bacillota; class Clostridia; order Lachnospirales; family Lachnospiraceae; genus Bariatricus; species Bariatricus sp. HCP28S3_D3. Next base: position 1,709 of record NZ_JBQHTK010000033.1, read on the forward strand.
CCTTGACTTGTCTGATTGTTTCATCTGCAATGTTGTCGTCAATCGACGTAGTCACCGCTACGCCTCATTCCTCCTTGCATATGAAACAATCATCCTGCGTCAATGTATCAGAAACTTATTTTTCGGTGTCCTAGTCTTCTCCGTACAGAGTAACCAGTTTCTTCAGATATTCATATCTTGCTTTTGCTTCAGCTTCATTCTTAGCGAACATTACTTCTGCTTTTTCAGGATTGAATCTTGCTAATGCGTTGTAACGAACTTCTCCGTTCAGGAAGTCTTTGTATCCTTCCATCTTAGGCTCCTTGCTGTCAAGAGTGAACTTAGCGCCTTCTGCAGCCGGATTGTAACGGAAGTTGTTCCAGTATCCGCATTCTACTGCTAAAGCTTCTTCTGTCTGAGCTTTGCTCATACCTTTCTTGATACCATGGTTGATACATGGAGCGTAAGCAATAATCAGAGACGGTCCCGGATATGCTTCTGCTTCAGAGATCGCTTTTACAGTCTGGTTGAAGTCAGCACCCATAGCGATCTGTGCAACGTATACATAGCCGTAGCTCATTGCGATAGAAGCAAGATCTTTCTTCTTAACTTCTTTTCCGCCTGCTGCGAACTGAGCGATTGCACCGGTCTTGGTAGCCTTAGAAGACTGTCCGCCTGTGTTAGAGTAAACTTCTGTATCGAATACCATGATGTTGATGTCTTTTCCACTTGCAAGAACATGGTCAACACCGCCGAATCCGATATCGTAAGCCCATCCGTCACCACCGAAGATCCACTGCGATTTCTTAGCAAGGAAATCCTTATTATTAACGATATCTTTGCATAATTCACAATCGCATCCTTCTAATGCTGCAACTAATTTATCTGTAGCTGTTCCGTTTGTAACTCCGCATGAGTAGGTATCTAACCATTCCTGGCAAGCAGCTTTTGCTTCTTCACCGCATCCTTCTGATGCTGCGACAGCTTCAACTTTCGCTTTCAGGCCTTCTCTTAATGCTTTCTGAGCTAATAACATACCGTAACCAAACTCAGCAGCGTCCTCGAACAATGAGTTAGACCATGCAGGTCCCTGTCCCTTAGAGTTTACTGTGTATGGTGTAGACGGTGAAGAGTTACCCCAGATGGAAGAACATCCTGTTGCGTTAGCGATGTACATTCTGTCACCGAATAGCTGTGTAACTAATTTAGCGTATGGTGTCTCACCACATCCTGCACAAGCTCCTGAGAATTCAAGAAGCGGCTGTTTGAACTGAGAACCTTTAACGGTATTTTCTTTGAATTTAGCAACAACTTCCGGTTTCACTTCGATTTCTGTACCAAAGTCGAAGTATACCTGTTCGCCTGCGTTTGCTTCCATGTTTTCCATAACAAGAGCTTTTTCGCCCTTCTTTCCTGGACAAACGTTAGCACATGAGCCACATCCTGTACAGTCATATGCTGAAACAGTCATTGTGAACTTCAGTCCCGGCATACCGATCATATCGATTGTCTTGATTCCTTCCGGTGCTTTTGCAGCTTCTTCTTCTGTAAGTGCTACCGGACGGATTACAGCGTGCGGACATACATATGCACAACGGTTACACTGGATACAGTTTTCCGGTTTCCATACCGGGATATCTACTGCGATACCACGTTTCTCGTATGCTGCAGTACCGGACGGTGTAGAACCATCTACATATTCTGTGAATGCAGATACCGGCAGAGAGTAACCTTCCTGAGCGTTAACTTTAGCCTGAATATTCTTAACGAATGAAACAGCGTCTTCTCTTCCACCCTTAACTTCCGGTGTGAATAATCCCTCATCTGCGCAGTCTTTCCAGCTTTCCGGAACTTCTACTTCATGAACCTGTTTAGCACCTGCTTCGATTGCATCGTAGTTCATCTGAACGATCTTATCACCCTTCTTGCCGTAAGTAGCTTTTGCTGCTTTCTTCATCAGGTCGATTGCTTCTTCTTCCGGAATGATGTTAGCCAGTTTGAAGAATGCTGACTGAAGAACGGTGTTGATACGTCCGCCAAGTCCGATTTCTTTACCGATCTTGATTCCATCAATGGTGTAGAACTTGATTCCGTGGTTAGCGATGAATGCTTTCACCTGTCCCGGAAGATGCTTGTCAAGCTCTTCTGCATTCCATGGACAGTTCAGAAGGAATGTACCGCCGTCAACAAGTTCCTGAACCATGTTGTATTTATTTACATAAGACGGATTATGGCATGCAACAAAGTTTGCCTTATGAATCAGGTAAGTAGACTTAATCGGTTTCTTACCGAAACGAAGGTGAGACATTGTTACACCGCCTGATTTCTTTGAGTCATAATCAAAGTAAGCCTGTGCATACATATCCGTGTTGTCACCGATGATCTTGATGGAGTTCTTGTTGGCACCAACAGTTCCGTCAGCTCCAAGTCCCCAGAACTTACAGTTGATTGTTCCTTCCGGAGTAGTAACCAGAGGAGCACCAACTTCAAGAGAAAGTCCTGTCACATCATCAACGATACCAATTGTGAACAGTGATTTTGCTTCGTTCTCGAATACAGCTACGATCTGAGCCGGTGTTGTATCTTTAGAACCTAATCCGTAACGTCCGGAATTGATCTTAACGCCGTCGAATTTGCTTCCCTTTAATGCTGCAACAACATCAAGGTACAGAGGTTCTCCCTGAGCACCAGGTTCTTTTGTTCTGTCTAATACGTTGATGTATTTAACAGTATCCGGAATTGCATCGATCAGGGCCTGAGCGCAGAACGGTCTGTAAAGACGAACTTTAACAACACCGACTTTCTTGCCCTGAGCAAGTAAGTAATCAATTGTCTCGTCGATCGTATCACAAACAGATCCCATAGCTACGATCACGCTTTCAGCGTCTTCTGCTCCATGGTAGTTGAACAGTTTGTAATTTGTTCCGATCTTTTCATTTACTTTGTCCATGTATTCCTGTACGATTGCCGGCATAGCATCGTAGAACGGGTTACATGCTTCACGAGCCTGGAAGAAGATATCCGGGTTCTGAGCAGAACCTCTCTGGCAAGGATGATTTGGATTGAGAGCATGCTTACGGAAAGCATCAATTGCATCTTTATCTACCAGATCTTCCAGATCTTCGTAATCCCATGTCTCGATTTTCTGAATCTCATGAGAAGTACGGAATCCGTCGAAGAAGTTGATGAAAGGAATACGTCCTTTGATTGCTGCACAGTGAGCAACCGGTGTTAAGTCCATTACTTCCTGTACACTGGATTCACACAGCATAGCGCATCCTGTCTGACGGCATGCATATACGTCTGAGTGATCTCCGAAGATTGATAATGCATGGCTTGCGATAGCACGGGCAGATACGTTAAATACACCCGGAAGCTGCTCACCAGCGATCTTATATAAGTTAGGAATCATAAGAAGTAAGCCCTGAGAAGCTGTGTAAGTTGTTGTAAGCGCACCTGCTGACAGGGAACCGTGAACTGTTCCGGCTGCACCTGCTTCAGACTGCATTTCAGTTACCTGAACAGTCTGTCCAAAAATATTCTTTCTTCCTTGAGTAGCCCATTCATCTGTTGCCTCAGCCATTACGGATGAAGGGGTGATTGGGTAAATAGCAGCTACGTCTGTGTATGCATACGATGCATGAGCGGCTGCATGGTTACCATCCATGGTCTTCATTGCTCTTGCCATTTCTTGTTTCCTCCTTATTTATGCCAATTATTTAACATATATATTTATTATAGTCTGTTGATTTTCAAAAGTCCAGTAGTTATTCATCGAAGATTGTTCCTTTTCGGATACACCAACCTGACGTACTCTGTTTTATTTCCCGTGAAACATCTTCCTTGCATTTTTCGCATTTTTCTTAGCTTCCTTTTCGCGCATTCTCCGCAGTCTCGTTTTATCATCCTGCTGTCTGTTGTAAACAATCAGAATCAACGCCGCCACCGCAAGAAGCCCGGATAGAATCTGTGACACCGGGAGTTCCAGTCCGGTAACAGTCAGTTGATCTGTGCGAATTCCCTCGATCCACATTCTGCCTATCCCGTATCCGAACAGATATACCAGGAATAATTCGCCTTCAAACTTCCTGTATGAATAATAGAAAAAAATCACAATCAGAACCAAAAGGCACCAGAAAGACTCGTAAAGGAACGTCGGATGTGCCTGAATGAATCGGACCTCATCAATCACTTCAATGTGATTTCTCATGCGGTCTGTCACATCGGCAACTCTAACCGAATCGATCGGTAACATCATCGCAAATAACCCATCCGTATATTCTCCGAACGCTTCACGGTTAAAGAAATTTCCCCAGCGCCCCAACATTTGACCCACCAGAAGGCCTACACAGACTGTGTCCAGCATCTCGGGTGCCGACAGTTTTTTGATCCAGGCAAATATAAAAACCGTAATGAGCGCTGCAATCAGTCCTCCGTAAAAGGCAAGGCCGCCCTGACGGATATTAAAAATACTCAGCGGATGATCCTTATACAGTTCCCACGAGAAAACCACATAAAATAACCTCGCTCCGATGATTCCGAATATCACTGCAAATACCGCAAGATCAAGATAATCCTCCGGATTCTGTCCTGTATACCTCGCAATCAGAACAGTAATGATCGTCCCTAAAAGTATTGCGAATGCAATAATAATTCCATAATATGCAATATCAAATCCAAAAACCGAAACTGCTCTGCCCACATGTTTCAGTTCAATCCCCAAATGTGGAAAGATGATTGCTTCTGACATATTCTCTCCTGCTTTCTTTCGTTAATCTACCCCTGATGTTCCAGACTTTCCAATAAGTTATACATTAAAGCGGAACAGAATGATATCCCCATCCTGAACCACATATTCCTTGCCTTCCAGTCTGACAAGTCCCTTTTCCTTCGCCGCATTGTACGTACCACAAGCCATCAGATCATCATAGGAGACAATCTCCGCGCGGATGAATCCACGTTCAAAGTCCGAATGGATCTTCCCTGCCGCCTGAGGTGCCTTTGTTCCTTTTTTGATCGTCCAAGCACGAACTTCCGGCTCTCCCGCAGTCAGATAGCTGATCAGACCAAGGAGACTGTAACTTGCCTTGATCAGTTTCTCCAGCCCGGATTCCTCAAGTCCCAGATCTTCCAGAAACATCTTCTTTTCATCCTCTTCCAGTTCTGCGATCTCCTGCTCGATCTGCGCACAAACCACAAACACTTCACAGTTTTCATTTGCCGCATATTCACGCACGCTCTGTACCCCTGCATTCGAAGCACCGTCATCCGCGAGATCATCCTCCTTCACATTTGCCGCAAAAATAACCGGTTTGTAAGTCAGGAGATTGTAGCTCTCCAGCCATGCCTGCTCGTCCTCATCCTGAACTCCGTCAAATGTCTTAGCAAGCTTTCCTTCCTCCAGATGCGCCTTGATCCGCTCCATAAGGGCAAGCTCCTTCGCGATCACCTTGTCATTTCTCGCAGCACGAACTGCTTTCGAAATTCTTCTTTCCAGTATTTCCAGATCCGAGAAAATCAATTCCAGATTGATCGTTTCGATATCCCGGAGCGGGTTAATGCTTCCGTCTACATGTACAATGTTGCTGTCCTCAAAACATCTCACAACATGAACAATCGCATCCACCTCACGGATATTGGCAAGGAACTGATTGCCAAGTCCCTCTCCTTTGGATGCACCTTTTACCAGGCCGGCGATGTCTACAAATTCAATCGCTGCCGGGATGATCTTCTTTGTGTGGTACATTTCCCCGAGGACGTTCAGGCGCTCGTCCGGAACGGTAACAACACCCACGTTCGGGTCAATCGTACAGAACGGATAGTTCGCAGACTCTGCACCGGCTTTGGTCAGTGAGTTAAAAAGTGTACTTTTTCCTACGTTTGGTAATCCAACAATGCCTAATTTCATAATTTTCTCCTTTGCAGGGACGTTTCTTTTGCCACGAGCAGCGCCCTTTGGCACGCTATTGTTTGCGTATTCCCCAAAATATTACTTAATTTAATAATAATCAAAAATATTTGACGTGTAAATGCTACCACAGAAATTAAAAAAACTCAATATTTTAGTCCTTACTTTCCCCTCTTTCCTAACATTTCCCACCTGAGAGCAATATTCCCGCCCTTTTCTGTATCTGCCTTTCAATCATACCCAACCGTTTCTAAGGTAAATTATATCGAGAATGCCGTTTGAACCGAAATTCCAATAATTGATACAATATTTGCAGAAAACTTCAGCAAAACCGAATCAAAATGCTTTAAACAATAGATCCTTTCACTCCCTCCTGTCTTTTTCATGTTATATTGTTTTCTTATCATTATACATGATAACCCATAAATCTATAATAAAAATGAGCCTTGATTTCGTATTTATTATCATACTTCATCAAAGCTCAAAAGTCCAATTATTGTCATCCTGCTTTCCGCGTGCCAGCTACACTGAGGCTTTTTGATCTGTGCAATCGGAGAAGGAGACAAGTGAGTGGTCCAGTTATTTTCGGAACGCTATACTAGTATACTGGTGCATTGATAGCCGGTATATCAGATTCTTCCGCATCATATCGAAGTTCATTGTATTCTACTCGTTCCCTGGTAAATCCCTGTCCATTCACTTCATTGATCTGTGTAATTGTCAAAAACGCATTCGGATCGGTCGCACATACCATTTCTTTCAAAGCAAACAGTTTATGACGCGGTATCACACACATCACCCCTTGCTGGTATTCACCGGCGCATCCGGTCTGAATCTGGAACAGTGTGACTCCTGCTTCAATTTCACGAAGAATTTTTTTCTGTATTTTTCTGTATTCTTTCGAAATAATCATGACCTGCATGGATGTTTTGCCATTCGGAATCATTTTATTCATGACAATTGTTGTTAAAATGACGACCAGAATCGCATATAGTATCTGTTCCATATCACTAAATACAGCCTGCATCCCCAAAACGACGACATCAGCAAGATAAACCCCCGTTCCTACTGACAGCGAAGTCTTTTTATTAAGTATCATTCCAATAGCATCCGTTCCGCCGGTTGATCCTCCGACTCTTACTACAACCGCCATACTTAATCCAATCAGTATCCCTCCGTAGATTGCCGCCAGAAATATATTATCCGTTATATTCGTGATACCCGGAATTTTCTGAATCACTTCCAATAAAATCGGATAAATAATCACACTTAATATAGTTTTCCCAACAAAATCAGCGCCAATAACAAACCATGCTATCAGAAGTATAAAAGAATTCATTAGGAAAACGACGATGGATATCCTAACCCCCCAGAAATGATTCAATGCAATTCCAACTCCGGTTGCTCCTCCCATCGGAATCCCTGCAGGAACAACAAATGCAACCACTCCCAATGCCAGAATAGCGTTTCCCAATATAACGGCTAAAATATTGATCAACTTTTTCTTATAGTCTTTCACATTCACATCCCCATTTCAAAAACGCTTCATAACCTTTCACAGCCTGATAAATATCAGATTTGCTGCTCACTTCATATGGTGCATGCATATTCAGCACCGCCACACCGGAATCGATGACATCCATGCCGTAGTTTGCCATAATATATGCGATTGTACCGCCGCCTCCGACATCCACCTTTCCAAGTTCCGCAAACTGATATGCCACACCGGCTTCCTCCATCATTCTACGGATTTCTCCCAGATACTCGGCATTTGCATCATTGGATCCGCTTTTGCCACGGCTTCCAGTAAATTTATTGAACGCAAGCCCTTTTGTAAGAAATGCTGCACTTCGTTTTTCAAATACGTCTGCAAATAACGGATCATATGCTGCGCTTACATCGGAAGAGAGCATTTTTGATCCTGCAAGTGCTCTTCTTACTTTCAGATCTGATTCCCCTTCTGTTAAGGCAATCAGCTCAGCTACCATATTTTCGAAAAATCGCGAGTGCATTCCTGTTGCTCCGACACTGCCAATCTCTTCTTTATCCACCAGCAGACAACACGCAGAACGACTGCTGTTTTTTACATTCAGCATAGCCATAACAGATGTAAATGCGCAAATGCGGTCATCCTGTCCATATGCAAGAATCATACTGCGATCCAAACCAAGATCTCTAGCCTTTCCCGCCGGTACAATTTCCAGTTCAGCCGATGCAAAATCTTCCTCGCTGATTCCATAAGATTTTTCAAGAATGCTCAAAACATTTGCTTTGACTGCTTCTTTTTCGGCTTCTTGCAGATTTTCATCTTTGTCGATGGGACAGTTTCCGATCAGAAGATCCAGTTTTTCCCCTTCGATGACTTCTCCGGCCTTTTTATCCATCTGCTGTGAAGCGAGATGTACCAGAAGGTCTGTAATGACAAAAACCGGCTCGTCTGCTTTTTCGCCGATGCTGATGTTTACACAATGTCCATCCTTCATTGCAACCACTCCGTGAAGTGCCAAAGGCTGTGTTACCCACTGGTATTTCTTAATACCCCCATAATAATGTGTGTCCAGATATGCAAATCCTTCATTTTCATAAACCGGATTCTGTTTTACGTCAATTCTGGGTGAATCAATGTGTGCCCCCAGAATGTTCATGCCCTCGGATATCGGTTTTTCCCCCATCCGAAAGAGTGCAATGCATTTTTTCATACAGGTGACATAAATCTTTTCTCCTGCTCTTATTTCTCTTCTGCCTTCCAGATACTCTCCAAGCTCATGATATCCTGCTTCCTTGGCCAGTTCTGTTACCAAATCCACACATTCCCTCTCGGTTTTTGCTCTGTCCAGCCAGGATTTATATAATTCACAGGTATTATGAAGCTCATCGTTTTCTTTCTCATCATATGTCATCCAGATATTTTCTTTCTTCATCTTCTCATTTCTCCTCAAACCTTACTCCATCAATACTATGATCTTATCAAATTCGTCCGCTGCTTCTTCAATTCTCTCTCTATTTCCCAGCACGCAGGCTGTGCCCTCTTTGACAAATCTTTCCAGTGCCTGATATCTGTTTTTCAGTTCTTCTTTTGATGCTTTTAACAATCCTTTTCTGATACCAGCCCTCGTCTGCGGCATTTCTTCACGCAAATACCAGGCATCCATTCGTTTCACCTGTGCATATGTCTTCGGAATCCGGTCATATCTTGCAACTGCCCCGATCTTATAATTCAGAAGTTCCTGTTCCTCTGTCTCTAATGTTTTCAACCAGTTTGAAGTATCGCGGAATGTTTCCATTGTTTTCTTCACATTTGGATCACGATAGGAACTCATCGTCCAGCTGCCATTTGGATTGATCGCCATACTGCAGCCATAAGCACCTCCTTCGGCACGAACTTTTGTCCATAAATAATCGAAACTTACGATTCTTCCGAGCAGATAAGTCTCACCACTATATTCTCCGTCCCCTCCAAATGCAGCATATGAAACTTCGGATGGAATGATAAATGCTTCTGATTTTCCGGGCAGCAATTCATCCTGATACCACACGCTATCACCTGATCTTAGGCTATTACATAATTCAGAATCATTCATCAGTCTGCGAAATTCTGCGTATCTTTCTTCTGTACCAGTAAAACTCATTACCAGCGGTGCTGTACAGCAAAGCTTCTCACGGATTTTTTTCAGCTTCTGTATGATCATAGCGCAATTTGATTCAAAATCCATCAGAAGCCCCCCAAGAAATTGATAATAGAGAATGCCATTATATCGCTCTCTCGCAACGCCTTCCGTCATATAGTGCGCAGCAGCGCGTCCGGAAGCGTAACTGTTTCCATTTGATACAAACCCTTCTTCCATCGCCATTTTGCTCTGTTGAATCTTTTTCCGTATGATTTCGGGATGATCAAAAACGGTATCATAAAGAAGTTCTTCCTGAAGATTCAACGCCTTCTCCAGATTCTGCTCCAGACAGCTTACATCCATTACAAATTTTAGGTTGACATGTTCCCTGTTCTCTGCTTTGGTGTAAACTTCCAGATAAGTGCCCATATTGCCAAACCACATATTTTTCTCAACTACAAGTTCTTCCGGCGTATGCTTTCTCGTTGGCAGATCGCCCAGAAGGACTGCTAACAGTTTGGCATAAGGAACCTCTTCTGGTTTCAGATCACTGATATCAAAATAACAGCTTTGGTAAATAATTCCCTTAGAGGGCACTTCCTGTTTCAGATATACAATTCCTCTTTCTTCATCTACTCTGGTTATGGGTTCTTCATGCTCCTGTTCCAGATCCTCAATTGATAAATCGGGTTGTTTCTCTCCGTTTTCTTCTTCCTCTTCTGTTTTCTCTCTCAAAATCTCTTCCGAAGGTTCCAGATATACTTCCGCCTGATAATCATTTTCCAGAATGATTTCTTTTAAAAGCGATTCAAAATATCCTTCCTTTACACGTTTTCTCAGTTTTTTATATTTCTCTTCAAATTCTATAATCACAGATGGTTCTAAATCCTGCGTCCATCCGCCTGCTATATCAAGTACACAGTCGATTCCATCCGGCTGATAGCCTCCTTTTTCCCGCATCCAGAATTCCTGGCGGTTCATTGCGGATACGAGAATCTCCTCTCCGATTCCTTCAGCATATAGTTTTTTTGCCTGTTCTTTCAGGACCATACTCAGCCTGTCCGCCGCTTCATGTTCCGCATTCTTTATTTTGATTGCAAGATAAGGCTGACGGATTCCGTCCATAATGAAATACTGTACATCTGAAACTTGAAGCTCTTTGAGCAACATTTTTTTCAAAGGTGCTTCATCTTCTCCCATGAGCGCCTGAACAAGAATGTAAATAGCACTCATTCGTTCTCTGTCACCAAATTCCCCGAGATTATACGTACATGCCGCAAATACGCCCTGATCACCAAACTTATCTTTATCGTACTGTTTTCTTCGTATCGTCCTCAACGGTCTCTGGAGTGAAATCGGTTCAGGTCTTACAACTTTTGACATCTTGCTTAAATAAGCCTTATCTATGTATTCCAACTTTTCTTCCACATTCATCTTCCCGTATAATACAATACAGCAGTTCGACGCGCTGTAAAATGTTCTGTACCGTTCCAGAAATTTTTCATAAGAAAGTGCCGGGATTGCATCCGGATTTCCGCCGGATACAAAGCGATAAGCATTCTCCGGAAACATCGCCTCAGCCATCTCATACATTAAGAAATTATCCAGAGAAGAGAAGACACCCTTCATCTCGTTATATACTACACCGCTGATTTCCGGTGCTTTTCCCTCTTCCCGCTGAAAATGCCATCCTTCCTGATCGAATATCTTTTTGTCAGTAAGAACATTTGGATAAAATACTGCATTTAGATAAACATCCATTAACTTCATAAAGTCCTTCTCATTTTCTGTACAAAACGGATATACAGTATGATCCGGATAGGTAATTGCATTCACGAACTCCGCCATGGAATGCTTCATCAAATTAACAAATGTATCTTTATCCGGATATTTTCGGGAACCATTCAATACGGAATGCTCCAGGATATGAAACACACCTGTGCTGTCCTCCGGTATCGTTCTGAAGCCTACCAGAAAGCTCTTCTTCATATCCTGATTGTCTATAACGATGATCTGCGCGCCTGTTTTCTGATGCTCCAGCTGAAAGATATTGCCTTCGACTTCACGCACATATTTCTTCTCTTTGACTTCAAACCCATAGATTATTTCCCTGACTTCCATGTTCTCTTCCTCTTAGTACATCAATTTGGCAATCTGCTCTTTCATTTCGTCGACTTCCATCACACCGACATTTTCAAATTTCTTTTCTCCATCTTTGTAAAACTGAACAGTCGGAACTCCAAAGATGCGGTTTTCTTTTCCCAGCTTCGGATAATCAGTCGTGTTCACTTTTACGATATTGATAAATGGAAGCTCCGCATCAAGCTCCTCCAAAATACGTGAAAACGCTTTACACGGCACACATGTTGTTGAGAAGAAATCCACGATCACAAAACCTTCCTTGATCTGCTCTTTAAAACTGTCATTGTCTGCATACTGAATTGCCATTTACTTGTCCTCCTTAAAATAATTTTTTTCTACGTAACCTCTTACTTTTTGATAATAATAATTCGCGAAAAATGTAATTTTCGAATACTCATACGTGTTGATCTGTTCCGCATTTTCTTTTGTTTCATGCCAGAATTTCATATAGTCTTCTATGCTTTCCCTATATTTTTCCTTCGTGTACTCTACGCCATCTTGCTTCGCATAAACACAGCCGAGAAGATAACACAACAACTTATCCCATGAATCATACTGAACATTTACAAGCAGCTCATGATAACTTGAAAACGGCATCTTTCCTTCAAAATCTTCTGGTGCCATGGTTTTCAGATTCAGGTTCTCTTTATCTGCTATTACTTGTAATCTATGGATTTCATGATCTGTCATTTCAATCCAATCAGCCTTTTTCAAGTCAAAAGCACTGTTTTCAAATACCTGTTTCATTACATACTGAATTGCATCAAATCCTTCTTCATCTGCGATTTTCTTCTTTTGCTGCCGAGTCAGATATTCCTCGTATTCTTCGACACTTTCAATTCCTTTAATCTCAAGATTCTTTACCATCTCATCTGTGACCTCAGGAACCATTTTCCGCTGAACAGACTGGACCGTCACTGTCACCTTATCCCCGTCAACATCCAGTACATTTGTCGTTCCCTTTTTCATTCCCACGCACAATGCTTCCAGTTTCTTGTTAAAGAATCCCTGTCCTACCATAAGCTTCAGCTGCTCTCTGTTGAAAAATGAGTTCTCTGATTTCATGTCACAAACAATGATTGCTCCATCCACAACTTCATCCGAATCTGCCCAGGTACTGTTTTTGTTCTTCAAAAAATCCATCTCTTTTTTGACTGCTTTTTCGTCCAAGGCAAACACCTTCTGATAGGCGCTGATATCCACCTTATCATACTCTGCAAACGAAATAACTTTTGATTTCATTTTTTCCTCCTCGTTTCTATGAACCTCTTTACGGTGAATTATATCGGAATCTTTTTTGATTTCAATGCCTCGGGGCTATTCTGTCTTTGGCACGTTCTATTCTGTACCGGTTCTGCAGCTCACAAAAGTTTACACAAAAAGGCCCCTGCAAACTGCTATTTTTCCACAATTTGCAGGGGACAAAATCAAAGTGTAAGCCTCGCATATTTACTTTTCAAAAGCTGGATCACTTCCGTATATTTATCTCGACTCAGCATGACTTCACCCGCATATCCGTCAAAAACCAGCGAGAAACTTTTCGTCTCATTATTCGCCTTGACGTAAGACACTTTGGACAAGTTCACAATAAAGGACTGATAACAGCGGTAAAAATTATGCCCTTCCAAAATATGCTCCAACTCATCCAGCGAATATCCTGAAAGAATCACTTCCTTTCCATCCACAGTCATCATCTTATTCTTTCGGTTTGCGCGCTCAATAAAAAGAATCTTATCAATCTCCACCAGTTGATATCCATTTTTGATTTTAATCAGCACAGACCGGTTGACCCATAAGCGCTTATACTGGAGAAGCTCAAACAGATACTGCACTCTTTTTACGACACGCTGTAATACATGAATACTGAATGGAAGGGAAAAATACTCATCGCAGCAGCAACCAAATACCGTCCCCGCTTCAAGCTTTTCTTCGGAATACAGCACCACCAGAAGATCCGGCTTCATCTGCGACAGATTGTACGCCAGGTAAGCCCCGTCATCACTGAATGCCGGATTGCCTGTTCGCAAATTAATAAATACGACATCCACCTCATTCAAACTAATATATTCATGGGCTTCATTAATTCCATCAAAGGTTTTTACAATATCAAATACATTGTAAAATGTTAATAATTCTTCTAGTCGTGTGCGCAAACTCGTATCTTCTTCTACCAGAACAAGCTTCATTTTCATAATTAATTCTCCTGACCAAACTCTTCAAATGCTTTTTCTAAAATCTCTGGGTCTCCTTCATAATACGTTGAAAGAAGTGCAAAAGGACCGTTTTTCTTCGGCATAATAATCATGCCGGATCCATAAAGATCAATTTCTCCTTTTGTCCTGAGACTGTCGTATGCCTTGTATTCATCCGATTTCGGATCTATTTTTTCCAAATCCCACCAGTAGATCTCGGCTCCATTGTATTTAAGTGCAAGCGAGCATAATCCATCTGCACAGAGTGTCACTCGATCATCTGTCGAAATAAGTCCTTCCTTTTCCAGATAAGCAACAACCTCATCCATCGTTTTATTCCACACCGGTGCATCCATATTCTCTTCAACTACCGTTTTTTCTTCTTTTTCAGGCAATACGAAATCTTCTGATAGTGCAACATATCCAACCATCCCACAAAATAATAGCACAAAAATCAGGGAGGACACAATCGTAAAGTTCTTCATAATCATTCCTTCTTTCTTTAAGATACTTTTTGGGACTGTAGATATTCCTGATAAGTCCTGCTGGTCTTTTGTAATTCCTCATGGGTTCCACAGGCTTCCAGTCTGCCATGATGCATAACAATCAGATAATCTGCCTCTGCGATTTCCCGCATATCATGTGCAATAAAGACGACCGTATGACCTTTCATCTTCTGTCTGATGCCATGATAGATCTTCATGTACGTGTCATGATCCAGACTTGCTCCTGCCTCATCCAGTATCAGGTAATCAGGCTGCATAATAAGGGTCCTTGCAATTGCCAGTCTCTGTCTCTGTCCGCCGGACAGCCGGTTGCCGGCTTCTCCAAGCATAGTATCATATCCGTTCGGAAGAGATTCAACAAACGAATCCACTCTGGCCTCTTCGGCTGCTTTTCTCAGCTTTTCTTCTGATACCGGACGGTCCGTTCCATAAAGAATATTATCGCGGATCGTCCCGGAAAGCAACGGATTACTCTGAAGGACATAGCCAAATCTTTTATGCACATCCTGAAGTTTTGTCTCGCCAATCAGGTTTTCTCCCACCCTGATTTCTCCGGAATCCGGCTGATAGAAGCCCTGCATCAGTTTCATGATCGTAGATTTTCCGGAACCGTTGTCACCTACTACTGCAGTCATCTTTCCGCCCGGTATCCGTACTGAAAAATCATGAAGAATTTCCGTTCCATCCTGATACCCGAAATTCACATTTTTAAACACAATATCCTGATTCTGAGATTCGATCCAGGCTTTTCCTTTTTGCGCATCTTCCTCATCCAGATCAAGAATTTCACTGACATGAGTAAGCGCACCTTTCGATCCCATCACATTTTGCCACACCGTCAGGAGTTCTGCCAAATACATGTTTACCTGTGTCATATATGTACTGAACATATTGATTCCCGTCGCCTCCATTTTCCCTGCACGAATCAGGCGCGAACCTCCCACCGCCATTACGATTGTCGTAAGCAGGGAATAAATAGAATGTGCAAGAGTCTGAATCTGTGACATGAAAGCGTAATACACATCCGCCCTATATCGGGAATCAATTGCCGCAAATCCACTTTCCAACTCTTTTTCTTCCATTACCTGAGCCTTAACATATTTTCCCGCAGACAAATGTTCTGAGAAAAATGTTGTCATCTGATTAAGCGAAGCATACCGCTTTTTCATGATTGTATACTGTAGCTTTCCTACAAGAATGAATACCGCAACTGCGACAGGTATACAAAGCAAAAGGTATACAGAAAGCGGTGCATTATACTGATACAGAATCATACATGCACGAGCAAACCCAAAGAGTGACGCCGCTCCCGAGAAAACACCTCCGATCACCATTGTTGCCTGGGTTACATCGTTTGTAACAGCCGATACCAGCGAAGACGGCTGCTCTTTTTCAAATACTTCCATCGGAAGATGCAGGATTTTCCTCCATAGTGCAGACCTCACCCTCAAAATTACTCGCTGATCGGCATACGCCATCACCAGCGGCCGCAAAAATCCCAGCAGTGCATTAAAAAGCATCATAAATACATAACTTAGAATGACAGAATTGTACAGTTCCCCTTTATTAACACGAACCAGATACTGGGATACTCTCATTCCGGCCTCCGCGTAGACAATTCCGACTCCAAATGTAACCAGATAGAGCCACCATGGAATAGAAAATCTTCTATAGAAATTCAGAAAAAACTGTAATACATTTTTCTCTTTTTTCATTAGTCCTGTCCCTCACTTCCTATCAGTTCTCGGAAATATGCATTTTCCACATACACTTTTTCCGGTTCTCCCTGACAGACAATCCTGCCATTTTGCATGACTACTATGTAATCGGCCTTCTGCACAGTCTGTCTGTCATGTGCAACCATAAGGGTCGTTTTACCTTTCATGTGATATTTCACACTCTTCCAAACCTGATCTTTCCCCCGAATATCCATAGCTGCAGTTGCCTCATCCATGAACAGATAGTCCGATTGCTTTAATAGTGCTCGTGCAAAAGCGAGCCGCTGCTTCTGACCCCCGGACAGCTTCTCACCGTTCTCTCCGACATCCATCATAAATCCTTCCGGCTGCTCCCGGATAAAGTCCATGATACAGGCATCCTCACAAACACGTTCCAGCTCTTCATCAGCCACTTCTCTTTTTACTCCAAACAAGATATTATCACGGATCGTTCCCGCGAAAAGTGTGCTTTCCTGCGTCACATAGGAAATCGCATTCCGGAAACTTTTCAGAGAATACTTTGAAATGTCCTCGCCGCCGAATGAAATCATACCTCCCTGAACCGGATACAGACGTTCTACCATATTCAGGAGTGTAGTCTTCCCACTTCCGGAGGGACCAATCAGAGCCGTCACACGCCCTGCCGGAATTTTCAGGTTCAATTTTTCAAAAATCGGCTTTTCTTCATAAGAGAAGTCTATGTCCTTTAATTCAATTTCACCATGAAGGCATCCTGCCTCTTCCCCGGTTTCAATATCTTCTTCTATCTCCTCCATGATCTGAGCTACTCTTTTGGTTGCTCCCTGAGATCCTTTAAATGATGTCCAATATCCGCAGTATGCCGTAAGCAGGTTGACGATATTCATGGCAAATCCATAATAAGCAATCCATTGCGCCAGACTTAATGCCCCGGATGCATAAAAGTTTCGGCCTACCATTACGATAACGATAAACTGCATAGCCCCTACCAGTGCATACATTGGAGTTGCAAGTCCAAGCCATGAATCCAGAATCGTACTCTTATACAATCCCACCATCTTCTTCTGACCTGTCTGAAATTCCTGCTCTTCTTTTCCATAAGATTTTACCAGAAGGAGATTGTTGGTTCTTTCCGCGATCGTCTGTGTCAGTTCTGCATTTTTTTCGTTCACAAGATCCAACACGCCGAATCTCATTTTCCCCATGACGAATGCAATAATAAAATTCAAAGGCAGAACTGCAATCAGCGCAATCATCAGCTTCTGGTCATAGGAACCGATTTTCTTTAATGTAATTATCAGGCTATATGCCGAAGTCAGGATTGCCACAAATACCTGCATGATAAGTTGACTGATCGTAGTGATATCGGTCGTAATACGTGAAATCATCTCTTTCGGTGTATTTCTTTCGTAATATCCGAGTGGAAGCTTGACAATCTTTCTCCAGATCATTCTCCTGACATTCCTGTCAATTCGGGCCACACAAAGGTTACTCATGATCCCGCTGATTGAACCGATCATCTGAGATATTAACGTAAATATCAAAAATGGGAAAACCACGGTACCGAAATTCACATTTCCCGCAAACAACTCAGCTGTGTATTCCGTCACACTGATCCCCACATTTGCCAGCAGTGCTGTTATGGCAATATATGCAATAATCCAAAGATAAGGAAGCCCTGCCTTCTGCAGCATCCGGAAGAAACGTCCCATACTGCCTTTGTCTTTTCCAAAAACCCGTTCCATAATGTCCCCCTGACTTTTCTCTTTAAGTAAATTCTGCTTTATTCATTTTCAAGTGCTTCAAATGCGTCAACGACATCCTGCTTTTTCTCATAATCCTCTGAAAACGCAAGTGCATAAGCGCCATTTTTTGCTTCTGTCTGAAGGATCGCCGCACCTCCTCCAAGAACAATCGTTCCCTGATTCGCTCCCATGGACTGGTAAGTCTCATACATCTCCGTCTGATTCTCCTGATCCCACCAGAACAGCCAGAGTCCATCATAATCATACGCCTTGTCTGCCACCTGTGTCTCGGTAAACTGTCCGCCCGTGTTATCCTGGAGATATCCGCTGGTCTCATTAATATTTACCGGTTCACAGTCTTCAGAAATAAAGCCCTCCTGCTCAAAATAACTTACCATGTCTTCGTAGGAAGAAGTAGAAGCGTTCACTTCAATTTTCTCTTCCTTTGCTGAGCATCCTGTCACCAGACCACACACGGTTACTGCCGCAATTACGGCTGCTGCTGTTTTTTTCATTGTTTTCTTCATCATTTTGTTCTCCTTGTTGTATACTATTTTACAATTACGTTACCTTATTTTTACAGCATTACCAGCATTTTCACAAGTAGGGCATCGTATTCTGTCCTTAAATGCGTCTGGATTGTCCGGGGATTGTCTGGGGACGTTTCTTTTGCCACGAGCAGCGCCCTTTGGCAGTCGCTTTTTCCAATTTTCTCTCAGTTTTTCAACACGCCAC
This sequence comes from Bariatricus sp. HCP28S3_D3, assembly GCF_052065755.1. Taxonomy (NCBI): domain Bacteria; kingdom Bacillati; phylum Bacillota; class Clostridia; order Lachnospirales; family Lachnospiraceae; genus Bariatricus; species Bariatricus sp. HCP28S3_D3. The sequence continues at coordinate 20,221 of NZ_JBQHTK010000033.1, forward strand.
ACAATTTGTATGTAAATATTGCACTAAAAAAGAGATATTTATATTTTGCTATTTACTTTTCTTCAAAAAACTATATTATAAAATTATCGAAAACACTTAATTCACGAAACATCCATTCTTTTCATTTTACATTTTTATCAACACTCCTAATTTTCACCTGTTTTTTGTTTCAAATAATCATATATCAGCTTGGAGGGATATTATTGGCAAGACATGCACGTAAAAAATCATCAACTCAGACTTATCATGTAGTAATCAAAGGAGCCGACAGACAACTACTTTTCGAAGAATCCAAAGATTATATAAAATATCTGGATATATTAGAATTCTATAAAGATCAATTAAAATTTGAGATTTATGCTTACTGTTTGATGTCAAATCATGTTCACCTGCTCCTTCGCCACCCAAATACTGTTTCACTTGAATCCATATTTCGTCACATAAACACAACTTATGCCTGCTGGTTCAATGCCAAGTATGACCGTACCGGTTTTGTTCAGGATGGTCGCTATTATAGTGAACCTGTTGATTCGGATAACGCTCTGCTGACTATAGTCCGCTATATTCATTATAATCCCTCCAAAGCCGGACTGGAAAACTTCCCAGGATCCGGTTATCAATGGAGCAGTTTTAACGACTATACCAGAAAGACAGCCGGATTGACCGACACAGCCTTGGTTCTCAGATTACTGGATACACCGGAACAATTCCTGGCGATGCATAGAATTGCTCCGTCCAATGACTGTCTGGACATACACAAATTCAGAAAGCGGATACCTGACGATGTGGCAAAAGATATTATTCAACAAATCTGTTCCTGCGACTCTGCAACGGATTTTCAGAAACTTTCAACATTAGAAAGAAACAAAATATTGTTTTATTACACAAAAGAGGCATCTCGATTCGGCAGATAAACCGCCTTACCGGGACACCTCGAGGTGTAATTGAACGAATTATTTCCCATCAACAGTCCTTTGGTTCGCTGTTCTTCGCACTGTCCGCATAATATTTCTAAAATTAACTTCTATCAAAAAGATCAGTCGTGTAAATGCTATCACAGAAATACGAAAAACTCAATATTTAGCTATTTACTTTTTCTTCTTTAGCCAATCAATACTTTTTTTCCTTCAAATGCGAATCCATATTTTCTGATCCGTTCTGCCGGGATTCCTCTTGCCACAAGATCTACTTCATACTGTTTTTCTTCAATCTGGGCAAGCGCAGATGCCACCGTATCTTCTAATGTATCCTCATCATCCGGATCATGAACCTTGAATTCCATAATGATGGTATCATCCTTTTGAGGATTCTTCGCCGCAAGCACAACATCATATCTTCCAAAACCGCTCTCCCGATTTGACGTGATCACATATCTGCTTTGCAGATCTACAATCAAGCCCAGAACAAAGCCGTGGTAAAACCGTTCCGGTTCCTCCCCGGAAGGACGTTTTCCGGTGTCAAAATAGCTGAAAACATTGAGTGCAATCCGGTTCATGTATCTATTCATAACTTTTTTATTTCCTAATAAAAGTGCCTTAATGAAATCATTATAATCCCCTTCGACATCCATAAACCAATCCCGTATCATATTTTGGAACATCAGCCTTACTTCCCGGTTCGTAAGTGCCAGTGTATACTTCGGGTTCGTTCCGTCCGGGACTTCTATAATACTTTCGAAACGCAAAACTTTCAAATATCCGCTTGCCAGTAAAAGGCTCCAAATCGCTCTTTCGTTTCCCCGAAGCTGATTATATACAATCTGTTCATCAATCGGAGACTCTATTACACCTCCGTCCAGCAAAATCTCAAACTGTTCTTTAATTCTTCGGTCTCCCTCCCGGAGAAGCTTGCCCACCAGACTGTTTGAGCTGGTGTTCGCCCAGTACGTCCGATAATCCTTCTTGTCGAGAAAATTCAAGATGGACCAAGGATTATAAATATCTTTCTGTTTACCAAAAATAAATCCATCGTACCACCTTTTCACTTCTTTTTTTTCTCCGGAAAGCTCACATTCTTCCAGGGCATCAAATACTTCTTCTTCTGTAAATCCAAAAGAAGTGGCATATTTATTTGATGTTGTAGTCACAACCTCCAAATTATTTAAATCTGAAAAAATCGACTCCTTACTGACTCTGGTGATTCCGGTCATAATCGCTCTGTCCAGCCATGGATTTGTTTTAAATGTAGAATTAAAAAGACTTCTGGTAAATACGACCAATTCATCCCAATATCCACCTACATAAGCTTCCTGCATCGGAGTATCATACTCATCCAGCAGAATAATCACTTTCTTGCCATAATAGCGACTCAAATATTTTGAAAGATTATGAAGCGCCAACGTCGCCTCCACATCTCCCATATCCGGAGAAATCCTATGGAAGAACTCACGGTCCGACGCTTCCATAACATCACTCTTCATAAGAAATGTATAGTCCGCATAAAGGTCCGTCAGTATCTGACAGATTTTCCTTCTGGTTATCTCATAGTTCTTTTCTTTAATGTTGGCAAATGAAAGACTGATTACCGGATACGTTCCCTGAATCTCTCTGTATTCTTTCTCTTTCCAGATGGAGAGTCCTTCGAACAGATCTCCACGATTTGCATAATCCAGTGAGAAAAACTGCTCCACCATACTCATGTTTAACGTCTTTCCAAAACGGCGAGGTCTGGTGATCAGTGTTACACTATCACCACTGTCCCACCATTCCTTGATAAAGGACGTCTTATCTACATAAAAGTATTTTTTTTCAATAATCTCACTAAAGCTCTGTATTCCGATGGCTACGTTTCTTCCCATAAAATCACGTCACCTCCAAAAAAACCGTTACACTAAGTATAAACTTAGTATAACGGATTAATCATTAAAAATCTAGGAATTTATTCAGCTGCAAATTCCTCAAATTCTCTTCCGGGCGCCAAAGGGTGTCGGGCGTGACAAATGCCCCGTCTCCTCTAATCCTTCGTCTCCATCACAACCAGAAGTCCTGACGGGAAATCAATCTCCACCATCTCATCGACGAACTGATTACTTACCGTCAGACTGTCACACGGCTTTAATGCGTGATGACTAAGCGGCCATTTTGTTCCTCTTAAATTCAGGTCAAACACTTCCCCTGAGAGTGTAAATATCGACAGATATTTTCCGTATGCTTCTGATTTTTTCAGGACACACGGTTTATCGATTACCCGTATTTTATTTTTTTCGTCCAGTATGTATGCTTCTACTCCTGCCTGGCAGGCAACATACAGTGTCTGGACATTGGCCCAGAGGTGATCGATCCTTCCGCCGGTCGCTCCGAGTATGATGATTTCTTTGCTTCCCAGTGTGATTCCGAACCGGATGGCGATTTCTGTGTCGGACGCGTCTTTGATCGGGTTATATTCCCGTACCGGCACATGTGTTTCTTCTTTGTAGTATTTGATGACTTCCGGATCGATGCTGTCGAAATCTCCTACAATATACTGCGGCATGATCTGATTGTGATATAAATACTCTACACCTCTGTCCACACCGATTATGCAGGCTCCCTCGTTTTCGCCAAGTATCTTTTCTACGAACCCCTCGTCCAGTGCTCCCCCTGTGATAATCACGGTTTTACTCATAGCTTCTTAAACTCTCCATAAATTCCCTTGTATTTGCAGCCGCGTCACCTTTAAATACTGCAGAACCGGCCACCAGAACATTGGCTCCTGCATCAAGGATTTCGCGGACATTGCCCAGATGAACACCGCCATCCACCTGAATGTCGGTTTCTGTTCCTTTTTCTTCCAGCATGTTTCTCAGTCTCCGAACTTTATCAAGAGTCTCCGGAATCAGTTTCTGCCCTCCGAAGCCCGGATGAACGGTCATGACAAGAAACATATCCACTTCCCCGATGAACTCCTCCAGCACCGTCTCGGGTGTCTCCGGGCAAATGGAAATTCCTGTCTTTACCCCCAGTTCGCGTATTTTTGCGAGTGTTGCTCTCACATCTTTACATGCCTCATAATGAATGGTGATGATATCTGCCCCTGACTTTACAAATTCTTCCACATATCGGATCGGTTCTGTGATCATAAGATGTACATCCAGGACCTGTCCGGTCACTTTTCTGACAGATTTGAGGACCGGCATTCCAAAAGAAATACTCGGCACAAAGACTCCGTCCATCACATCAAAGTGCAGATATTTCGCTCCTTCACTCTCTGTTTTTTGAATCTCATTTCCAAGGACAGCAAAATCTGCTGACAAAATGGAAGGTGATAATACATATTCCATTCTTAATATCTCCTTTTCTCCTTTTGTTCCAGCTCACGGTACATCTCTAGATAATCGTCGTACCTTGTCCGGTGAATCTTCCCTTCTTCCAGCGCATTCTTGACCATACACCCCGGCTCGCTCACATGATTACATCCGAGGAATCTGCATGTCCCTTCATATTCCCTGAATTCCGGAAAATACGATTTCAGTTCTTCTTTTTCAAAATCATTGGTATACAGCGAAGAAAAACCCGGTGTATCCATGATATATGAATCTTCATCCACAGGAATCAGTTCGGAATGGCGTGTCGTATGTTTCCCGCGCTCAATCTTCCGGCTGATGCTCCCTGTCTCCATGTTGATGTTCTCCTGCAGGCAATTGATCAAGGAAGATTTACCCACCCCCGAAGGTCCGGCCACAGCCGTTATCTTCCCTTTCAACACCGCTTTGATTTCCTGAATATTTTCTTCTTTATAAGCACTCGTAAAGATAACCCGGTATCCGCATGATTCATAAGTTGCCTTTAATTCTGCTATTTCCTCTTCTCCTGCAAGATCCTGCTTGTTAAAGCAGATCACGACGGACATCTCCTGTCGTTCCATCATTACCAGAAACCGATCCAGAAGATTGAAGTGCGGTTTCGGCTTTGTCACTGCAAACACAACCAGTGCCTGATCAATGTTCGCAACCGCAGGCCGAATCAGTTCACTCTTTCTCGGAAGTATTTTCGTGATATTTCCGGTTCCTTCTTCTTTGTCAAGGACTTCATATTCTACCAGATCTCCCACCAGTGGTTTTATTTTCTCTTTACGGAAAATCCCCTTCGCCTTGCATTCATAAACAGCGAATTCTACTACGTCATAAACGTAGTAGAATCCTGCAATTCCTTTTATAATTCTTCCCTGCATAAAACAGTTCCTTCTATCATTTTCTTTAGCTTCCTACTGCTGAGTCTCATCGCCGCTGCCTTCATCGGGGTTTCCACCGCTTCCGTCACTTACATACAGTTTGACCGTAGAACCGATATCAACAGAGGTTCCTTCTCCCGGCTCTACCGAGATAACGGTTCCGGAAGGTTGATCACTGGTCTGTGTCACTTCCTCATAGAAAAGTCCTCTTGCCGAAAGTGCACTGATTGCATCGGCCAGACCTTTACCGGTTACAGACGGAACCTTCACCTGATCAGCCGGTTTCTTCCCTTTGCTGACCACATAGCTTACCGATGTACCGGAGCTCACCTTACTTCCCGGTGTCACGGACTGGGAAATGATGAGGCCTGCTTCATACTTGTCACTGTACTGCTCACTGCTGCCACCATCTTCAAGACCTGCACTTGCAAGCAGTTTCTGTGCCTCAGATACGGTCTTGCCCCTCAGGTCCGGAACATCCTTCTTCTGGGCGCCCTTGCTGACGATCAGTGTGATCTTGGTATCAACCGTCACTTTCTCTCCTGCTGCCGGATTCGTTCCGATCACCACACCATTTTCCCACTTATCGCTGTATTCAGAATCCACAGTAAAATCTGTGAAGCCTTGCGCCTTCAGCGTCTTCTTCGCCGCATCTTCATCCATTCCCTCGACGCTCTCAATCGTAACTTCCTTCTCTCCGGAACTGATCACGACCTCGATCACGGTCTTCTTTGCAACCTTTTCGCCGGCTTCAATACTCTGCCGGATCACTGTATTCTCCGGATATTTATCCGAATTCTCCTTACTCACTACTTCCATCACGAGATTATGCTTACTGCACATCTCATCAGCCACTTCTTTATTCTCGCCAACCAGCTTTGGAACCTCAATATTCTTACTATCCGTTTCCACTGCTTCTGTTCCCGGTCCGAATTTAAATACACCGGCCGCTTTGCCGATCACGAAGATCAGAATGAAAACAATGATCACAGCGACTACGATCGTGAGGATCTTCATCATCTTATTCATTCTTGGATTGACATCATTGCTCCTGCTGCCCTTCCGGCTTCTGTATTTCTCTTCTTCCTCGTCATCGTACCCATCATCATCATAATCATCACCGTACGATTCGTCTTCTTCGCCGTATTCGTCATCGTAGGACTCTTCATCATACTCGTCATAGCCACGTCCGTTCCGGATACGCCCCATCTCTTCCTGGGAGATCATGACGGTGTTGCCGTCATCATAGGCCTGCCCCATATCCACAAACCTGCCGTCCGGATCCACCAGCGCCCGCTTCAGATCCTGAATCAGAAGACTGATATTCTGATATCTTCTCTCCGGGCTCTTCTGCGTACATTTTAAAATAATTTTCTCAAGAGCAGGCGAAACACTTGGCACAATCTCAGAAGGAGGCGTCATCGTTTCCTGAAGATGCTTCATGGCCACCGCCACGGTAGAATCCCCGTCAAACGGGACTTTTCCGGTTGCCATCTCATACATCGTAATACCGACTGAATATATGTCGCTCTTCGCATCACAGAAGCCGCCACGTGCCTGTTCCGGTGAAACATAATGTACCGATCCCATCGCACTGGAAGTGACGGTATGAGAAGATACTGCCTTTGCAATACCAAAATCAGTTACTTTTACCTTTCCTTCTTTGGAAATAATGATATTCTGCGGTTTGATATCCCGATGAATGATCTCATGCTTGTGTGCCGCTTCAATTCCGGTACACATCTGGATCGAAATACTGAGAACCTCTTTGTTGGACAGCCTTCCTTTTTTCTGTATATATTCTTTTAATGTAATTCCTTCCACCAGCTCCATTACCATATAGTAAAGTCCCCGGTCTTCACCCACATCATAAACATTGACAATATTCGGATTCTGAAGTCCTGCCGCAGCCTGAGCTTCCGAGCGGAATTTCCTGACAAAATTCTCGTCTTCTCTATACTCTTTCTTTAATACCTTGATTGCTACATACCGGTTCAGCATGCAATCGCGTCCCTTGTAAACATCCGCCATACCACCTGCACCGATCTTGCTCAGCACTTCATAACGGTTGCTCAGGAAAATACCATCTTTTACCATATACTCACCTCATTAGAAAATGGCTGTGCCAAAACGACACCGATATTGTCCTTTCCCCCATTTTCATTGGCACGGTCTATTAAAGTGCGACCTGCCTCAACAATATCTCTTGCCCCCTTAATAATTGCAAAAATCTCTTCATCATCCACCATATTGCATAGTCCATCGGTACACATAAGAATCGTGTCTCCCTTTTTCAGGCTGAATTCAAAGAAATCCGCCTCCACGTTCTCCTTCACACCAATTGCTCTTGTGATGATGTTCTTATCCGGATGGTTCCTTGCCTCTTCTTCATTAATCCCGCCAAGTCTTACCATCTCTTCAACCAGAGAATGATCTCTGGATAACTGTCTGATATCTTTGTTGATCAAATACAGACGGCTGTCACCAACGTTAACAAAGTAAAGTGTATGATCGATCACCGTCGCCACAACGAGCGTAGTTCCCATACCTTCCAGTTTGATATCCTTGCCCGCCGCTTCAATCAACTTGTGATTCGCTGTCTGTACAGCATCAAGCAACACTTCCTCCGGTCCTTCTTTTAATGTATGCTTCAGTTCCTCCTCCAGAACCTCCACCGTATATTTGGAAGCAAAATCTCCCGCTTTATGTCCACCCATTCCGTCTGCCACAACCAGAAGATTCGGCAGTACTCCAAGCGGCTCATCAGTAGCAAACACATAATCCTGATTAATTTCGCGTTTTCTTCCCACGTCTGTCATGGAAAATATCTTCATAATCATACTCCTCGCATTGTCTTACGTCTCAACTGTCCACATGCCCCGTCTATATCAGAGCCCATTTCTCTTCTTATAGTAACATTTATCCCGCTTTTTTCAAGCTTATTTTTAAATTTCGCGGCACTTTTTTTATCCGGTTTCTCGTAATTTCGCTCCTTGATCGGATTCACCGGAATCAGATTCAAATGGCAGTTTCTATCCTTCAAAATCCGGATCAGTTCGCCTGCGTCTTCTTCCGTATCATTAACTCCGTGAACCAGGCTGTATTCAAATGTGATCCTTCGCCCGGTTTTCCGAAAATAATCGTCACATGCCCTCAGTACTTCTTCCAAATCATATTTATTTGCCACCGGCATCAGACTTTTCCTCTTTTCCTGCGTAGAGCCGTGCAGGGAAAGAGCCAGTGTGATCTGAAGTTTCTCATCCGCGAGCCGGTAAATATTCGGCACAATTCCGCAAGTTGAAGCAGTGATATTTCTTTGACTGATATTTAATCCATGTTCATCACTAATCATATAAATAAACTTCAGGAAATTGTCATAATTATCCAGCGGTTCTCCCGTTCCCATGATGACAATATTGGAAACTCTCTCCCCGCTGATCTTCTGAATCTGGTAAATCTGGCGCAGCATTTCCGAAGGTGTCAGATTCCTCTCCAGGCCATCCAGCGTAGACGCGCAGAAACGGCATCCCATACGGCATCCCACCTGTGACGAAATACAGACAGAATTCCCGTGCTTATATTTCATCAGCACGCTCTCCACCATGTTGCCATCCTGCAGGCAGAAAAGGAACTTGTTTGTCCCATCGATTTTCGAGATCTGTCGCCGCACCATCTCCACTTTTCGGATCTCATAATTCTGATCCAGCTTTTCTCTGAGTGAAAGCGATAAATTCGTCATCTCATCAAAGCGATCTGCAAGCTTTTTGTGAAGCCACTCGTAAATCTGACCGGCGCGAAACGGTTTTTCCCCAATCTCTTTCATCTCATTTTTCAATTCATCCAGCGTGAACGAAGCAATATCCTTTTTTGATTGTAGCATTTCTTCCATTCTACTGTCCTCCCGCCCTGCGTTTCAGCACGGCAATATAGAATCCGTCCGTTTCTCTGGACGGGAAAATCTGCTTTTCATTTTCCAACGAATATTCCGGAAAACATTCCAGAAACCATCTCGTATTTTCTTCATTTTCTGACCGCCAGATCGTGCAGGTACTGTAGACCAGCGTCCCTCCCGGCTTCACATAATCATGAACCGCAGCCAGAATTTCTCTCTGCAACTCTGCGAGCTCCTTCTCCTGTTCCGGTGTCATCTTATACTTCAGATCTGTTTTCTTTCCGAGAACTCCGAGACCGGAACACGGCAGATCAGCGATCAGGACATCCGCTTTCAGTGCCGATGCAGCATCGTACACCGTTGCATCCTGCTGAATAGCTTCAACATTTTCAAATCCCATACGGCAGATATTTTCCCGGATCAGTTCCACCTTATTCTCCGTCAGATCCCGCGCCTCCACGTGTCCGCTTCCTTCCAGAAGCTGTGCTGCATGAAGGGCTTTCCCTCCGGGAGCCGCACACACATCGATCACGTAATCACCATTCTTGATCCCGGCACTTTCTGCCACCAGGATCGAAGCAGCATCCTGCACCTGAAATGCTCCGTTTCGAAAGCTCTCGAGCGCTCCGAGATAATCATATCCGGAAATCAAGAGTGCAGAGGCGACCTGTGAATGTTCTTCCACTGTCACCCCTTCTTCTTCCAACTTCTTTTTCAGTTCCGCTCGTGACATTCTGTTTTCATTCACCCGGATCGTTGTCGGACGTTCCAGATAGAAACTCTGCAGAATCTGCTCGGTCTGTTCCTTTCCATAATCAGCCAGCCACTGTTCCACGATCCATAGCGGCATCGAATATTTTATCGAAAAGTATTCCGCTGTGTTATTCTCATCTGGATATGAAATTTTCTCCAGATTTCTCGCAATGTTGCGAAGCACGCCATTTACAAATCCCTTCAAGCTCTTGAATCCCTTTTTTACCGCCAGGTTGACCGCTTCATTGCACGCCGCACTTGTAGGCACCTGATCCATATATTCCATCTGGTAAACCGCACACCTTAAAAGATTACGGATAACCGGTTTCATCTTATCAGTTTTAACTTTTGAAAACTGATTGATAATATAATCCAGTTCTATCCTTCTCTCCGTCGTCCCCTCACACAATCTGGTGAGGAAGGCACGTTCCTGTTTTCCCAGATACTGATACTTTTCCAGCACCTGTCTAAGCGCGATATGACTCTTTTCGCCGCGTTCTATCTCCAGCAGAACCGCCAGCGCAAGCTCTCTTTCACTGATTTCTTTAGTCATCGTTTCTTCGTCCTCTCGTAAGGATCAATAAACGCAGAAGCTGCAGGATCGCAGATGCTGCGCTTGCCACATAAGTGAGCGCCGCTGCGCGAAGTACCGATCTTGCCTTACCTGCCTCATCCGGATACAACATCCCTGTCCCTTCCAGAATATTCATTGCTCTTCTGGAAGCATTGATTTCAACCGGAAGCGTAACGATCTGGAACAGTACAGCCGCTGAGAACAGCAGTATTCCGATATTGATCAGAAAAGCCGCCATATCCCCGCGCATAAACAGGCCGACAATGATCAGAGGCCATGAAATACTGGATCCGAAATTTGCCACCGGCACCAACGCCCCCCGGATACTCAAAGGTGCATAATGGGTCGCGTGCTGAATGGCATGTCCGCATTCATGGGCAGCTACCCCTAAAGCTGCAACCGATGTGGAACCATACGTAGAATCAGAAAGTCTGAGTACCTTATTGGACGGATCATAGTGATCGGTCAATTTTCCTGAAACTCGTTCCACACGGACGTCGTAAATCCCAGACTGTCTAAGAATCTGTTGGGCAGCCATTGCCCCGGTGATCCCCGCATGGTTCCTTACGCGGCTGAATTTTGCATAAGTCGAATTCACTTTCGCAGAAGCGGCCATACAAAGAACCACTCCGATCAAAACAAGTACATAGGTTGAATCAAAATACATTGGATAATACACACTAATCTCCATTCCGCCGCCTTTGGCTGGCGGCACAAATAGTAATGAAAGTGTTCCAACTCTCTACGTTGTGCTGTAAAATAGTTTGCAAGAAGCTACACTACAAAGCAC
>NZ_JBQHTK010000034.1:0-29618 GCF_052065755.1 Bariatricus sp. HCP28S3_D3
GCAGCGCCCTGAGCCCCCGGAGGGCCTTCCGTCTTATATATTTGCAATTTTCAAGGTTCGTTTGAGCCTGTTTTTTTCGGCCCAGTTTTTCATAGATTACTTGACACTACCTTCACATACAATTGAAACTCTGTGCTTCCGCCATTTAACGGACTGTTGTCCTCGATGGCGTAGCATTTATATTCTATAACCGCCTGATACTCTCCTGTTTCAAGTTCCTGTTCGATGGAAATTTCCTCCAGACCTTCTCCTGGTTTTAACTCCTGAGACTCAAAGAGTTTCGTTCCGTCTGCAAGCTTCAGTACGATTATAAAATTACATGTATTATCTGCCGGATTGCCGATACTTACGGTCTGCTCTTTCGTATTCGCTTTCATGACCATACTTGTATATCCCGGTATCATAATCTGTTTTCCCTCAGCGGGTTTTTCCGGTTCGATATCCACATCCCATGCAACGACCTGGGCAGATGTATGTTTTGCTTCATCTTTCTTATGATTCATCATAAACCAGAAGATTCCTGCGGCTGCTATGGCAGCCGCAATAAAGATAATGATTATGATTGTTTTAGTTTTTCTTTTCATTTTATTTACTTGCTTTCTTTCTTCTCCAGTAAAGGATACCTGCCGATGCAGAACCTGCCAGGATAAAAATTCCTAACCAAAGGAGCAGATTACTGGTATCTCCTGTTTTTACCACCTGAGACAAGATGCTCTTTTTCGCCAATACGGCAAAAGGAGCAAGTTCTTCTACTTCTTTGGAAGCAATCATCTGCTGATTGATTGCCAGTTCTTCTACTTTATCGTTTCGGTAAACAAGGACTTTATAATCTTTTCCGCGGTATTTTGACAGATCCAGTTTCAGCTTCAGTGTTTCTTCATAGGCAGCCGGCTGTCCGTCTTCGTATACCAACGCCGGTTCTCCACAATAGAGGATCTGTCTGTCTGAATTCTCCACATACTTCTGGAAAGCCTTGTAAATTTCATTTTTCTTATCCAGTTCCGTCAGCTGAAGCTTGGTATCTTTGTGCATAAGGCCTTTTACCGTAAGTCCTTTCGATGCATTGATTAATTCTGTTTCCACTACCAGAGAAGATAAAATCTTCGGATAAGCAGAATTCTTTGAATCTGACCTTGTCCATCTGCAAAGTCCCTCTTTTCCTTCCGTCAGAGTATTCAGTTCATCCTTGAAAGCATCCGATCTCATCTCTTCTTTTGCCTTTGCTGTTCCCTGTTCTTCCCCTCCGAATAATGTATTCAGGTAGAACGTATCTGAGATTGCTCCTTCGCCACTTCGGGCAGACGCCGTTTCATTTTGCCCACAGACAGCCCCAACGGTCTTAGCTTCTATTGATGCAGAAGCACAGTATGCTATATGAATGATTCCGTTTCCTGTCAGTGTTCCGGTAATTCCGCCTGCGATTCCGTTTTCACCCGTTTTCAGTTTTCCCATACTCAGACAGTTTTCTATGGTTCCACTATTGATTACAGCAATTCCACCGGCAATTCCGTCCGAAGAAGCTGCCGTAGCCTCTGCATAGTTTGCGGTATTTCGTATCACTCCTTTATTTTCAACAACAACACCGCCCGCCATGGACTTACCTTTTACAAAGGTTGTTGTTTCGGATAACGGAAGGGTTTCTCCTGATAATTTGTCTACAAAACTTCCGGAAAGATTTGATCCGCTGATACATTCATCGATCAATCCATAATTGGTAAGGGCAATTCCTGCTGCCTTCCCTCCTTCAACAGTCTGGTAAAAGATACCGAGGTTCTTGACGGTTCCCATGGAACCAATGGTGTCAAAAAGTGCTGCGTCCCCATCAGTCGGCTTCATATCAAACCGATAGACGTAATATCCTTGTCCATCAAATGTACCATTGTATGGCAATTCCGCTGATCCGATCAATTCTGTTAATGTTTCACCATTTCCGAAAATGGTATTCATCAGTTTGAAATCAGCTCTGTTATTCTTCTTGACAATTTCCGGAATCTTCTTAAAATCTTCAAACGTGTAGATCTCATATGTTTCTTTCTCAGGCTCGGTATCATAGTTTGAATAGGTTCCGTCGCTCAAACGGTATACAGTACCATGCGTATTGTCAAGCACCGGGTAGTCATCCGGTGTTTTTCCATTATCAATATTCTGATACCATACCTGTGTTCCATCAGTCACTTCCCGGTTCAGAAGATATGCTTCCTCACCGCTCTTAAACTCTCCTGCCGTCTTCGCCAGTGCAAGTGTATTGTCATTTACAATATCCGAATCTCCCAAAAACGGCTTGCTTCCTATTGTGTCAAGATAATAGCAGTTCTCAATTCCATCTTTCTTCGCATGAATGGTTCCGGAGATTGTACCATAATAATCCATTCTCTGTGTAGAAACCTGTCCATAGTTATAACAATCCGACAGAATGATGTCTTTTCCGCTCATATTAATCAGACCGGCAATGCCGCCTGAACATCCGGATCCACCCACGTTTTCGGCCGTATAATAGTCAATTTCCCCATAGTTCGCACAGTTTTTAATGATTGTGCAGCCCGGATAGGAATCATCCTGATATACAACACCAACGATTCCACCTGCACCATAAAAGTCCATATTCAGAACAATACGTCCGGAATATGTACACTCCTGTATCGATGTCTGTGCATTGATCTGTCCTGCAATTCCACCTGCGCCATACAGCATTCCGGATATGATATTAACATGAGAATTTACTCTCTTGATCACACCGCCGGAAGTTGTTCCCACAACACCGCCTACAGCACTGCTTGTACTGCCCGTTGTAGTTAGATTTCCTTTCAAGGTAAAATTCTTCAGCGTCGCTTTTTCTGATTCCTCACTCACTTCCGGTGCCGTGACAAGGCTCTGGAAAAATCCGGTATCCGAATTCGCCTTAGTCATTCTATAATCAGAAATGGTATGTCCCTGTCCGTCAAAGTATCCTCTGAATTCTACGATTGCTTTCCATTCGTATTTCTCATCTGCCGGATTTTTAAGCGAAATATCGGATACAAGAACACCATGTGCATCCGGTCTGGCTTCCTCAATAATTGCCCGTTGATTTGTTATAAACTGCCGGCTGATACTCACCACAGGTCATACAGAATCCGTTGTCATAAGGATGATCCACACATACTGCTTCATAGTATAATGTGATATCATGTCCCGGCATTACAAAGCTTCCCTTTCTGTCGCCTTCATAATTTGTTTTTAACTGGATTTCCTTATATGTGTCACCCTCATAATAGCCAACACTCTTCACGTTGTCCCTTACATAAAAAACAACGGTCTCTCCTTCTTTAAAAACATTGCTGTAAGAATCTAGCGTGATTGCATCATCAAATATCTGATTTGTGCCCTCCGTATACACTTTAAAGCCTCCGCATGTATTCAGCACAAACGTTGCGTTGGAGTAAGGAGCCGGATATGTATACGTAATATATCCGTCTGCATCCGGAATCAGATTGTTGATCTGCTCTTTTTTCAGGATGGTTTCCTCAGAGGTTACTTTCGTCGGATTATCGTAATCATTATGTCTTTGCAGTGTAAGGGATTCAAATGTCGTACGTTCTCCTATTTTAAATTTTAATGTTACTTCCTGCCCGGCAGAAACCGTAACCGCTTCACTTGTAGTAGTTCCATCTTCTGACAGCAATGCGATTTCTGCAATTCCCGACCCTGCTACAGCGGTATCGATTTTTGTTTTGTAGTATCCATCACCGTCACTTTCTCTGTCCTGCTTCAGGATGACCGAATATGCCGTTGTATCGTATAATCCATTTTCCCTATCCGGCTGAATATCACTTGCATTCAATTGCGTAATCTCAAGATCCGTTCCGGGGTGCTGACTTTTCGTATCTGCCAGATAGAAAATCGGATAGTCTGTGCCAAATGCGCCGCCAAGACTCATATCATACTGCGGGAAAACAAAATATGTTTTCGCATCGTCTGCCTGTAACAGATATTCCTGCAAATAGTTTGCCGGTATGCTGTCCAAAGCGCTGAATACCGGTGTCGCAAATAAACTGTGACAATCCGAATTCATCACTACACAACTGAAGTTCTGCAGACCGTCACTGTAGCTTCCTCTTGTTAAATTAAAGAAATCGCAGCTCGGCACATGGACATCCTTTGACGCAGCATAATCTTCTTTATGATCCATATTAATCAATCGCAGATTCTCCGGAACAGGATCACCTGAAGTCCATGATGAATTGCCGTTTTGTGAAAGATCAAAAACATAGTAAATATCCATTCCTGACGGATTTGCTTCTGTTTTTTGAACGGGAACCGCTATCCTGTTAAATTTCATGTATGAACCGGTTACATTGGAAGATGATGAAACATCATCAAATAAGTTTGTATTATTCCCATCTGCCAAACCATAAGCGTCGCTTATAGTTTGCTCTGCCACATAGTCATCAGAAGTAAATTCACTTATGTAATCTTCGTTCTCCAGATTAACCGTTGCGAAATCTCCGGATTTAACAAACTCCTCCAGCTTAAGACGAATCGATCCGGCTGCGGATTCACTGACTACAACCTCCCTGTCCAACATGGAATTCATAGCTTTGGCAACATCATCATTCAGAGTATTTAGATCCTTAGCCCAATTCGCGTAATTGTTCCAGATCTCATCATCATCATCGTATTTCTCTTCAAAATAATCTCCACGCTGTGACAGGAACTCTTCATACATCAATTCCAGCTTAATGATTTCCATAAATTGTTTGTCAATGCTTGTAATAATGTAATTATACTGATCATCCGAAAATCCGTAAGCCTTGTATGCAAATTGTGCCGCGGCATCCGCGTAATTCTTCTCATTTCCAAGAGCATCGGTCATCTTCCTAATAACTGATTTGAATACTCCGTCAATCGTACGATCCCCGAATATGATTTCGCGAATCTCCTCTTCTTCTTCGTCTCCAAAGGCATATGCTTTCGCTTGATAAACCTCACTGAAAGCTTGATACAGGTCTTCTTTACTCTCATTCACCTCCTCAATCGCTATCGCACCATCATTATAGGCCTTTGCTTTTTCCATATACGCCATATAAGCTTCTAATGCACTATCGACATTATATAAAGATTCATATATTTCAACATCCTGGCGCCACTGCTGATTGAGTGCATTCTTTGCCGCTGTATAATCAGAATTCGCAAGCGTCTGTTCTATTTCCGCATTATAATCCGTAAGATGCTGGTCTATGACCTTTACCTCATTCAGGATCTCGTTGCAAAGTGCCTGAATCTCAGCCAGTGTCTGTCCGGTACTGCTTCCTCCGAAAACCCACGTATTCAGCATCGAAGCTACCTTCTTAAAATCTTCATCTCCGGTTGCGTTGGCCACTTTAACAAGCACCGTACCGCAAAGAGAAAGTCCGGTAGAGTAAAGTTTATTAATACCAAAAGTGGTTCCCGTCTTCGCAAATACATTTTCCTTGACCGCCGGCGCACTCGCGGTATCTTCCGCTTCTTCGGCAATTGCTGAGAGAGGCATCGCTGAAAACGCAAGGCTCAGGCTCAGCAAAGCCGCCGTCATTTTTTTCAGAAATCTTTTTTTCATAACCGCTTCCTCCTCGTTATATAGGGGTAAATAACCGAATTGAACAAATAATCCTCAATCAAACACTTTTTTCAGCATCTCTAAAACTTCTTATCTGCCGCGTCACCTCTATCCCGTTCATATCGGGCAGTCGCCAGTCGATAATATACGCATGGAACGCGTCGTTTACCTCGATTGCCTGTTTTGCACGCAGAACCGCCTCTTTACCTGAGACAGTCCATTCCGACATGTATTAACATTTTTGTAACACTATCACGAGTATAAAACTGACTGCGATGATCTCATATTCAAATCCTTCGTAAATTCCGGAAACAGCAGGTGTAGCAAACACCATAATCTGTGGCTGACCGTAGGCAGGGAACCGCGGTTAAATGGTCGAAATCCCTCTTCAACTCCTTCAACACCGGATTTCAGATATTCCTTTAGCTTCGTTCCATCCATTTCACACTGGTATGCCTCCAGCGAATTCGGCATAATCATGTTGCCAACCATCTTCTCGGTATAATCCGCTTTGAATAAAGAGCCCGTAAAGCTGTACGCAGGTGCAATCAGTACATCGCTGCCATAAAATCCGCGCAAAGTATTTGCCATAGCGGAATAGGATTCATTGCCGCCTTTTTTGTGGAATATGCGGGAATAACTTCGATTGATGGACAATACCGTCTCGGCAGTATCCTCCTTCGGCTGCTTCAGCTGTGCATCAAACGCCTCATAAGCCTGCTTTGCGTCATATTCCCCCTCTATCATCTTTGATACAACATCCTCTCCATTTGCAAAATGATTCTGACCTTCTTCTGAAAGCATAACCTCCAGCACCTGCATTGCTTTTTTCTGCCGTTTCGTATCCTTCTCCAGATCCGTAGAAAAAATGTTCACATCCTTTATAAATTGTTCCATACTCTCAAACGCTCCCAGCCATACATCTTGATCCAGTCCCACCGAATCTTCTGACGGATTTTCGTAATCGCTGCGCCACATACGCCCTTCCATAGATGTGATCTCCGGAATGGACAGCCCCTGAAACACTTCCATACAGGTATAATCATAAACAAAGTCCGCAACAAATCCACGGATCCCTTTCTCTTCAAATGACTGACAGGCAGAAACCATGCTGTCATAATCCGTTGGCAGCGGGATATCATATTCCTCAAATAGAGCCCGGTTGGCTACAAGACCGTCTACCGTACCACAGATTGGAAGCCAGTTGACCGTTCCGTCCGAATTGGTAAAATTGTCGATATAGGATTCATAGATCGCGCCTGCCTCCTCGGTCGTGGACAGATCCAACAGTTGATCCTTCAAGTCCGCCGCATCATGTAAGGAAAAGCGGTGGCAGGTGATGATATCGGGCAATTCTCCATTTTCATTCATAAATTTATAAAAATCCAGATCATTATTGCCCACAATAAATTCGATGTTCACATCCGGCAGCTGCGACTGGATATAGGGTGCGAAACGATCGTTTAACATATTCCCCCCAGTCTCTCTATTTCTTTCCTCCAGATTCCAGCCCCAAAACTCTTCGAACAGGCTGTTCAAAGGCAATCATATCAATCGGCTCCACCAATCCCATCCGCGTTTTCGATAACCTCTTTTTCATTCAGTACCGGATTTCCCGCAGGCAGCTAAACTTAATACCATAACCGTTGCCAAAAACAGACTTATAAACTTCTTTGCTTTCATAGCTTTTTTCTCCTTCAAATAACTCTCATCTTTCGTTATCAGTAACACTGCACTTAGAATTATCACAAATTCCGAAAAACGCCGCGTTTAAACGACTTAAAAAACATAGATATTGATGTTCAGATCCGACAGGAACGTGAAATGCTTTCATTGACACGGGAAAGATTGGCCGAAATATAAAATGACATAATAATCCATTTCATCAACACTCAACGTATTGTTTCATTATACTATTTTTTTGCGGAAAACAAGGCGTATTATCTATTTTTCTTAAATATACGATTGTTGTCACAGGAAATGTCACTATTTCATTTTTGTCACTTGAAATTACACTTTTTTTACATAAAACATAAACTCTGTTGTTCATATTCCTGCCTGCGCATTAGCGGCGGCATCGTCTTATGCAGGGCAAATTCCAGAAACGTATTTTCATATACCCAGTCTTCCAATTCAGATCTGTCCAGTATCAAAGGCATCCGATGATGCACAGGACTAACCGATTCATTTGCCTGAGTGGTTAAGATAATGAAATGATCTTCATCCTGAAATCGATTGTAAAATCCAGCCATGAATAAGACAGGCTGGTTTTCTCTAAGGAATGTCACTTTATTCTTATCCGGATCCCATTCATAGAACTGTTTTGCCGGAATGATGCAGCGTCTGTGCAGCACACTATCCCGGAACGTCTTTCTTTCCAAAACAGTCTCCGCTCTTGCATTGATCAGCAGCCCTTTTTTCTGATATTGCGGGAAGCCCCATGACATTTCTTCTGCCGTAAGATATGGCTTTCTTCCAATGATTACCGTGGCCAAGTGAGAGGGATAAATATCACCGGTCCGTTCTCTTCTAAGCTTCTCATCTACCTCCCGGACCACCTTTTCTATTTCTTTAGCTGTATCATTATCCACATAATATCGTCCACACATTATCTTTTTCCTCGTTATTAATGCACATCCTAATACAAAGTTCCCATATATTTCTCATCTTTCAGATGCATATAGCACTCATTGATCTGTTCAGACTCCATCATCTGCAGGACATAGTCCATTCCTGTGGCAAGTTCCTTTTCTTTGAACGCTTCTATCGGAATCCAGTAAACGCTTCCTTCCTCAGAGCTATGTAATGTTCCTGAATACCGATTCGTTTTATACAGGAATATCACATGATGAGTATTTGATTTATCCCAATGATATATGCCACAGAATATGGGATTTTCAATCGTAAGTCCAGTCTCTTCGAATATTTCACGAATAACAGCATCTGTAAAGCTTTCTCCTTGTTCTACATGCCCACCCGGGAACGTCGTTCCTATATAACTGTCGTTTACTTTATCCAGCGCAAGTACATTTCCTTGCCCATCCTGCACCATACACATATTCATGAAGCAGACTGTTTCCGTTTTCTTCTCCTCATATTGGTTAAGGTCGCGTCTCACACGTTTATTAATATCAGACCTCTTTTTCTTATAGTGTTTTGCAACTTCGCCATATGGGATCCAGATATCCGCTTCTACGATCCGATCGTATACTTTGAAGATGACTTCCTCGATGTACTTATCTCCGGGAAATGTATAATTCTTTTCGTAATATGCTTTTGTCTCCAGATACATCCATTCGGCTATTTTTTCTTTCTGTTTCAGCTTCAGATGCGAATATTTTTTATCCGTCTGAAGAAGTTTTCCATCAATCATCTCATGATTTTTCCGCGACAACGGTACCATCCCCTTCTATTCTTCCATCTTTTTTATAATTCCCTAAACACCTGATTTTATTTTACATTTTTTGGTTCTCTTGCATACCATTATTTACCCCATAGAAATTCCACCCGGTACCCCGATTTTGGGGCTTTGCATTAAAAAAGGGGACTTGAATTCACAAGCACCCCAATCTGGTGTAAATCAATCCATTTTATAAAGAAAATTTTCGTAATCTTTTACGTAATATCTGATATTTTTTCGGCCTTTTTGAATAATGATATGTCCCTATCCATTTTCTCCTCAAAGTAATGCATCAATCTTATGTTAAAATTCCACTTGTTCTGAGGATATGATCCATATCTTTTCTTCACATCACTCATTCTCTTGTTGGTAACATAGATTATTCCTTCCTTCATTTTATGTTTGTATGTCTGTTTCAATGGCTTCCAGACCGGAAAGCCCATCCGCACAGTGATCCACCTCATAATTTTCAAGGCGCAGGATCTGACATAATGCCTGCGCCATCCTTTTTTCATCTTCAACAAGCAATATTTTCATACTGGTACAGCTCCACTATTATTTGATTATAACATAAAAGTTTAAAGAAACATTGAAAAAACTCTCTCTGCTATTTCGTATGGTTTTAGCTGACTATTTGCATAAAAAATACGCGTCGAGAAAACATAATTATATGCTTTCACAACGCGCATTCGATCAGAGTATTTCATTTCGATTGACTGGAATCACAAATTATCCTCCGCCTGCACCCACGTGATTCCTACTACTTTTTTCCCATTGGAAAGACCGCTGTTTTTCATTCCGCTCTTAATGATCTTTTCCATGGAGTTGCAATCCAGCTTAATCGTAGAACTGTCTTCCAGTTCTACCAGACAGCATTGGCATCCCCTGTTTTCATGATCACACAACTGATATGCGGCTCCACGTTTCAGAGCCCCGATTCTTTCAAGCGCATCAACCGTCCGATAGACTGTTGCGATCCCGATTCCCGGATCTTTCTTCGCGGCGAGAATATATACTTCTTTACAGCAGCTGCAGCATTCGTTC
This sequence comes from Bariatricus sp. HCP28S3_D3, assembly GCF_052065755.1. Classification (NCBI taxonomy): domain Bacteria; kingdom Bacillati; phylum Bacillota; class Clostridia; order Lachnospirales; family Lachnospiraceae; genus Bariatricus; species Bariatricus sp. HCP28S3_D3. The sequence goes on from NZ_JBQHTK010000034.1 coordinate 10,020, forward strand.
AGAATAATATCAATTAATATTTTCCTTTGCTTTGTAATCCGAAACCCCTGTTTTCTGAGACACTCTATCGCATAGTCTTTTTTTATTTTATGATCTTCCATGGCAATGTCCGCTGCAGTGATTGCAATTTTGTCCGCACTGTAAGGATTTCCCGGCTTTTTTATCCTTAATCATGCTTCGTATAATCATTCCTACTACTCCCACAAGTAAAACAAATACGACTGCTGTTCCCATAAACTCTGTGCCTCCTTATTATTTATTGCAAATGATTCCTGTTATGCTCTTACTTTACCGGCTACGCTTTTCGGCACAGTAAGATTCTGGCTTTCCTTATAAGGACGGAACAACAGATACAAAAAGCAGGCAATGATGATAAATGCCACAACTGTCCCGATTCCAAATGTACCTGCCGTGATTAAAGTTCCAACCTGGTATACACACAGGGATGCTGCATACGCGAGAATCGTCTGATATCCTATGGCAAACCAGAACCATTTTACATTGTTCATCTCTCTTTTGATTGCTCCCATCGCAGCAAAACAAGGTGCACACAGCAGATTAAAGATCAGGAATGAATACGCTGCCACTGCTGTCATAGATCCGGCAAGGCTTCCCCAGATCTCTGCTCCGTCTTCTGCCACTTCTCCAAATCCGTACAGAATACCGAATGTTCCGACTACATTTTCCTTCGCTACAAGTCCTGTAATTGCAGCCACTGCCGCTTTCCAGTCGCCCCATCCGAGCGGCGTAAAGATCCATGCAATGGCTGAGCCAAGGGCTGCCAGAATACTGTGATTCATATCCTCTACCATACCAAAGCTTCCGCTTTCGAATCCGAAGCTCTGCGCAAACCAGATAACAATCGTAGAGAGAAGAATAATCGTTCCTGCTTTTTTAATAAAGGACCAGCCACGCTCCCACGTACTTCTAAGTACATTCCCTACCGTCGGCAAATGATAAGCCGGAAGTTCCATCACAAACGGTGCCGGGTCCCCTGCGAACATTTTCGTTTTCTTTAAAATAATACCGGAACAGATAATTGCAGCGATTCCAACAAAATATGCACTTGGTGCCACCCATGCAGCTCCGTCAAATAAGGCTCCTGCAATCAACGCAATAATCGGAAGCTTCGCACCGCACGGAATAAACGTCGTAGTCATAATCGTCATCTTACGGTCTCTGTCATTTTCAATCGTTCTGGAAGCCATAACCCCCGGAACGCCACATCCGGTACCGATCAGCATCGGGATAAAAGATTTTCCGGAAAGACCAAATTTGCGGAAAATTCTATCCATAATAAATGCGATACGTGCCATATATCCACAACCTTCCAGGAATGCAAGGAAAAGGAACAATACAAGCATCTGAGGAACAAATCCAAGCACTGCGCCAACGCCACTGACAATACCGTCGACTAAAAGACCTGTTAACCAGTCCGCACAGCCGATGGTTTCCAGACCACTCCGTGCCGCAGGAATGATCCATTCGCCAAACAACGTATCATTGGTCCAGTCTGTCAAAATGGTTCCCACGGTAGTAACAGACACATAATAAACAATAAACATCACAGCTGCAAAAATCGGAAGTGCAAAGAAACGATTGGTTACGACGCTGTCGATTTTATCTGACACCGACATCTGTTTTTTTACACGTTTTTTATAACAATCTTCAATCATACTTCCAATGTAGTTATAACGTTCTCCGGTAATGATACTTTCCGCATCATCCTCCATCTCTTTTTCGCAGCTTACAATGTCTTCTTCGATATGATCGAGAAGTTCTTTCGCAAGATTCAGGCTTTCGCGCACTTTTTCATCCCGTTCAAACAATTTCACAGCATACCAGCGTTCCATACTTTCATCTACATGTCCCGAGATCGCTTCTTCAATATGCGCAATTGCATGTTCTACGCATCCCTCAAACTTATGCGCCGGCTGTACATTTTTCCCGCTTTTCGCAATTGCAACCGCCCTGCGAATCAGCTGGTCGATTCCTTCACCCTTAAGTGCGGAAATCTCAACGACCTTACAGCCGGTGTCTTTGGAAAGACGGTCGATGTCCAGTTCTTCTCCATTCTTTCTTACCAGATCCATCATATTTACAGCAATAATTACCGGAATTCCAATTTCCGTAAGCTGTGTGGTCAGATACAGGTTTCTCTCCAGATTCGTTCCATCGATGATATTGATGATCGCATCCGGTTTTTCACCGATCAGGAAATTTCTGGATACCACTTCTTCCAGCGTGTACGGTGACAAAGAATAGATACCCGGAAGATCCACCAGTATGGCTTCCTCGCCTTTCGTTGTATATCCTTTGATTTTTCCTTCTTTTTTCTCTACCGTTACTCCCGGCCAGTTACCTACAAACTGGTTTGAGCCGGTAAGTGCATTGAACAGCGTCGTTTTTCCACTGTTCGGGTTCCCTGCAAGTGCAATTTTGACTCTCATATTCTTCCCCTTTCCGATTATACGCCGCAAATTATTTTTAGTTTCCCCTAACCTCTTCTCAAAAAAATAAGCACTATTGTACCTCTACCATTTCTGCATCCGCTTTTCTCAAGGACAGCTCATATCCCCGGACAGTAACCTCGATCGGATCTCCAAGCGGTGCCACTTTTCTTATGTAGATTTCCACATTCTTCGTAATTCCCATATCCATGATTCTGCGCTTCAGGGCACCCTCACCATGAATTTTCACGACCTTTACGGTCTGACCGCACTTTGCTTCTCTTAATGTAGCCACGTCTCATTCCCTCCTATATCATAATCTTCTTCGCCATTTCCCTGCTGATTGCCACCCTCGAATCTTTCACTTTCACAATCAGATTTCCATTAATCTCTGATATAACGGTGACGAATCCGCCCATCACAAATCCCAGACTTTCCAAAAAACGTCTTGTCTCATCCTTTCCTCCGATTTTTCTGATCCGGATCTCCCGACCGGTTTCAGCCATTGTTAACGGCATCATAATCCACCCGCTTTCACTGTCTAATAATAATTATCAGTTATCCCTTACGCAAGTTAGTATATACTTACTCAGTTTTCATGTCAATATCTTTAATTGATAATTATTTTCATTTATGGACAGTGCCTTTTCCATTCTGAACTTCCTTGACAAAAAAGTATGGATGATTATAAGTGCCCTATACCATCACATTGGGAATCCCACAAAAACCACATCATACCATCGTTACAAGATATTACCCCAGACGAAAGAAAATACATCATAAGATTTGCTTTCTTTCTGGTTGCGAAGCGTTTTTGAGCGGCAATTGCTGATTTATCTCTCTGCTCAACCACCTACCAAACTAGAAGTTATCGCTCAACTCGCACTTGTTTTGCAATTATTATATACTCACCGCCCTCCACATTCTGAACGAAAGCAGCATAATCATCAATATTCTTACTGAAGTCGCCTAATACATCAAAGCAATTCAGCATATCATGTTCATCGTCTTCATCATAGTTGTAATCGCCTTCTAACAGAAACACTTCTTTTCGTCTATCAAAAGTTCCTCTCGTGATAGATTCAATGAATCCTTTATCTCTAATACAGTACAATCCAAAGGCTTCAGCACCTATCATGCAGTCGAACAAATTGATTCTGAAATCAATTGCTGAAACATTACTAAAGTGAATTTTTACGGAAATTTTCTCTCCGTTCTCTTCATCATACATCTTTGATGAGAATACCACTTTTGAGTCAGTGTTCTTCGGCTTAATTTCTATTTTAGGAATTCTGGCATCGAAGTTTGCCAGAATCAGTTCTGCTTTTTTCACACTCTATGTTCTCCTTAAATTCCGATTATATAGTTCTGTCAATATCCCCAGGTCATCAATTTCCACTGACCACCATCCGTACGAGCCAGCCACCACTGCCAGTCGGTGTACTCTTCATCTGCATTCCACGCTCCGCCACCTTTTTTTGGTGAATGAAAATCAATTTTGAACATGATACATTGTGTAAATGTTTCCTTCGCATCATTAGCTTCTTCCAACTCGTTCATCCATGCAATGTTAGATTCACTACATTCATCATCGGATGAATAGGAAATACTATGCAGTTCGCAACCATCCCAAGTATTGAATTCCTTTTTAATCAGTTCTATAGCTGCATTCATATCCTCTTCTGTATAAATAGAAGAATTCCATCATACTGAAATTTTCCTGCTTCTGTATTATCAGCAAAAAAATCGGATAAGGTTTTTTCATATTTCAATCTCCGCCCTTCAAGTATGCTGTCGGCATTTCTCTACAGCTAATCTTCTATGGATTCTACTTTCCACATTGTTTTCGTTTTACCCATCTCATTTTAATGAGATGGGTGTACCTTTTGACACCCTAATCATTTTAATATAATTATTCAATTTTTCCACCTAACGACACCGAGCCGCCTGATAAATCAGACGGCTCCTTATGCAGAGCAAATTCCTAAAATGCATTTTTACAGTGCTACAGCACATGTCTTTCTTTTATCCCAATTATAAACATCCTTCCAACGGAAAACACCTTACTGGATTGCCCAGATATCTGGTTTATCCTATCCTATATACTACAAACTTTTCAATGAATGTATGCGTGCCGTAGAAAACAAAAGCTCTGTTCATTATGCTCCCAAAAACAAACGGAAAAACAAGTAAAAATCCATGTAAAACACGCAAAAAGCAGGAACCTAATTTCCCCGCGAAAAGCAATTGTTCCTGCTCTTTTTTCTACATACTTCCTCCATACTTCAAAATTAATTAACCAACTCTATCACGATTAGTGCAGTCAATTATTTTTTATCTGCTTCACCATACAATAGCCAATCCCTATATGTGTCTGGATACATTTATTAGAGCTATCTTTCTTTTCTATTTTCTTTCTTACAGTTGCCACATGAACCCTAAGTGAAGCAATGTCTCCTTCCAAAGAACTTCCCCATATTTCCTTCGCGATGTGGGTATGAGTCAGCACTCTTCCAAGGTTTTTCGCCAACAGGCATAAGATTTTATATTCAATTGGAGTTGCATGAATTTCTTCCTCTTTCACATATACTGTCTGCATTTGATAATCAATGGTCAAACTGCCATTATGAAAGACAGGATCTCCCCCCTGCTGATTATTTTGTATGTACTGAATTCTCCTATAGTTTCCTCTGATTCTTGCAAGAAGTTCCGCTGTTGAAAATGGCTTGGTAATATAATCATCAGCACCGACATCCAAGGCATCAATCTTATCTTTATCTTCACTTCTGGCACTTATCACAGTAATTAGAACAGTTGACCAGGTACGTATTTTTCTTATTACATCAACCCCATCTATGTCAGGAAGTCCCAGATCCAACAGGATCAGTTCCGGTGCCTGTGTTGCAGCTTCCATAATCGCCTGATTCCCATTTTTTGCCACATGATATTTATAGTTTTCTGTCTCAAGGGCGGTTGTGATAAGACTGCGAATGGCAGCATCATCTTCTACCACTAATATATTTGAATTATTTTTGAATCTCTACCTCCTCAGCAGGCACCGTAAAATCAAAAATGGCACCTTTCGGTTCATTATCATAAACCATTATTTTCCCACCATGTGCATTGATAATTGATTTACAAAGAGCAAGCCCAAGACCCAGACTCCGTTTCGAATCCGTTATTTCATTATTTGCCGTATAAAACATTTCAAAAATATGCGGTTTATCTTCATCCGGAATTCCCTTTCCATTATCTGCGATCTGCACATGTACAAAACTTTTTTCTTTCTTTGTAGATATCACAACCTCTCCGCCTGGAGGCGTATACTTCACCGCATTATCTGCAAAAGGTCTGGATAAAGATGAAAAAGATAAAGAAGGGAAATATATCCGCCGCGAGCGTTATGCCGGAAATGCAAGCAGGAGCTTTTATGTGGGAAATAACGTTCAGAGAGAAGACATCCATCCGAAATTTGAAAATGGTATTCTTTCCTTTACTGTTCCAAAAGAGAAGACGGCAGTAGAAAACAGCTCCCATTATATTGCCATTGAAGGTTAATCTCAAACGGGCAGGGAATAAAACCCCTGCCTGTTTATGGTCTTCCTATTATCTTAGGAGTTGCCATGATGTTTTCCGGCATTATAGATATCGTGATATTTGCATCCAGTCATGATTATATGGCAGGATCTGGCTGGTTTCTTGCTGACGGCATTCTGACCGTACTGATGTCTTTATTCATTTTGGGAAATGGATGGTTTACAGCAATGACAATCTCCTTTATTTTAGGAATGTGGCTGATTTTTTCAGGTATCACCAAACTGGTTCATTCCTTTGACCTTCAAAAACTGGGAGTAAAGGGCTGGTTTACTGTACTTGGAATCCTGCTGACTGTGATTGGTTTTCTGTCATTCACACATCCATTTGCAAGTATTGCAGCTATGGCTTGGGTAATCGGATTTTTCCTGCTCCTTCAGGGTATTGTATCCGTTATGCGTGGATGCTTTTCCAACCGTTTCTGGTTGTAAAAATATAACAAAACCTAATATTGCCAAAGAGGAAAAAGGCACCTCTTCATATAGATTCGGCTGCATACAAAATTGTGTGCAGCCTTTTTAATGAATACCTAATTCTGAAAATAATCTTTTACTCTCTACGGATAATCTTATCCTACAACAATTTTTTCTTTTTAAAATAAATGAGTTCCAGAATAATTGTTATTACTGCAATTGCAATCACTGCAACATATCCGTATTTCCACTGTAGCTCTGGCATATTCACAAAATTCATACCATACCATCCAGTCAAAAGTGTAAGTGGCAGGAATAAGGTTGTCACAACTGTCAATATACACATAATTTTATTCTGTTGTGCATCCTGCTGAGATTGATACAATTCACGTAACTGCAGTATATTTTCTCTAAGCAAATGCACATGGTTATGCAATCGTTCTGTCCTGAGTGCATAACGATTCCACGATTCTGTATTACGGATAATAGGCAGTCCATCTTGAGACTGTAATAGATCACCAATCATAGCCAGCTGTTCATAATATGCATCCAGCTCAGAGAGTTTCTGTCGATACTTTGTAAGAACCGAAAAGAAATTATCCGCAACACCTTTTATAAGCTGATCTTCCATCTTTTCAATTTCTTTTTCCAAATGTAACAAATATAGAAGATCATTTTCAATCATCAATTCCATCATCTTAAGAAGAAACTGATCCGGTGATTTCAGCTCCTGAAACTGTTCTTCCTTTTTCTCTAACCAGTGTTTCAGTTCCCCACTCTCCTCAATTAAAAAAAGTTCTTTATCTGTCATGTAAAATCCACAGACAACATGCGGTGTACGTATTTCATTTTTTTCCGGTACTCGCAAGGTTCCCAGAATACAATCCCGAAACACTTCTGCTTTACAGTATCGGATTGATCTGATACTGTGTAATAATTCGTTATCATGCGGAAAATCTTTCTTCAACTCACGAAATTCATCTTCCCGTAAAATCGTAAGGAAATGTATATTCACCATAGAATCTCTCATTCTCCTTCCTTCCTAATATTCTTCTCTAGTAAATCAGAATACTCTTTATTTTTATGAAATGCAAATACGAAATGGCAGGAACTATCACATAATCCTCATTCCACTAAAATGCCTTATTCTTTATATTGCTGTTATCACAAGCACAATAACCAAATCCGACAAATACATCAGATAACAAATCTGCAAAACTCTGTGTATTAAAAATTACAGAGCAGAAACCTTATCTTTACATCGATAAAAATTACTGCTCTATCTTCATTATCATGCTAAGCTAATCAAAAGCTACTCCATTTCCTGATAATTTCTAATACACTTCAATACTTCAATTCTCAACTCCTGGTACAGATCCTCATCAAATCTTCCATTAATCAAAGAGTTCTTTATCAGCAACGGTCGGAACATCTCTACTATCTGTTCAGTAGCTACATGGTCTCCCATCTTTGCCCGGAACAACACTTCTTCAAAATTCATCACTTGACACCTCCCATCCATTTTCTGATCTTACGGATTGCATAATAATAAATTCCTTTCACCTTGTAAGGTGGCAAATCATTGATCCGGCTTATATCATCAAACGTCCGTTCTTCAAACACATGCTGATAGATCAGTTTTCTCTCATCCTCGCGCAATAAGAGTAATGCCTCGACAAGTTTTTGATCCCTTATCTCGTCCCATTCTGGATAGCACCCATCTAGCTCTCTCATTAACAGTTTGATAATTGCATACACCTCTCAGAAGATTGATATAGGTGCTGCAGATAGTGCCTGCGTTTATTGCGTGCCTGCAGCTTTAAGATTACATAGTAACGCCTTCTACGTGGCCGGGAAGGGCATAGGAACTGGCTTCTGGGAGATTTACACCATTTTTCGTCAGGCTATTTTACAATAGTAAAATTACTCTAAACTTGATATAATAATGGACAGGTATTGAAGTTTTATCCTGTCCGTAGAAAGGAGCAGAATGATCACAGTAACAAAAAGTGATTTGATAAAGTTAGGTTATGGTCCTTCTTTTTCAGCAGATATTATCCGAGAAGCGAAAAAGCTGATGATTGCCAAAGGCCATACTTATTATCAATCAAAGAAACTGAACAGGGTACCAAAGGAAGCGGTTGAGGAATTATTGGGAATCACTTTGCCAGATACTGAAAACTAAGTGTACTTCTTGCATTAGAGAAGGAGTGTAACATGGCAAAAGATCCAATCAAGAAAGCAACTAACGGAACCTATTATTTCAGAGCGAATTTAGGAAAACACCCTGTAACTGGGAAACAAATACAAAAATATCGCAGTGGATTTGCAACAAAGAAAGAGGCTCGGGCAGAATATTCAAAGCTTATTCTGTCTACACCAGATGAGCTTACGGAAAAGAAAGAGGAAGTGACTTTCAAAAAATTTATTCAGGAGATTTATCTTCCCTGGTATAAAACCCAGGTAAAAGAAAGTACATACAAGAACAGGTATGATATTGGGGTCAAAAGCCCCTCTATAGTACCTTGAAAAGTTCATATATTTTGCAGTAAATACAAGCCTAAATGGTTTACTTGCTGTATAATAGAGATATCTTAGGAAGGAAGGTAATCTCTATGTCATTCAAAGAAAACGCTTACCAGCAAATGTCTTTTACAGATAGTTTTTCCGGATTAACTGCCAGGGAACAGAAAGCACTGGAAAAATCCTGGGCAAAAGTTTTTGCCGATGAAATATTTCCTGCCATTGATGAAAAGCGTTTTTCTGTCTTATACAGTGATAAGGCATCCAGACCGAATACTCCGGTCAACGTGATTGTTGGTGCGCTCATCATCAAAGAGCTTTTTGATTATTCCGATGATGAGATGGTTGAAAATCTTATGCTGGATTTTCGAATTCAGTACGCACTGCATACAACAAGTTTTGAAGAACAGCCTTTGAGTGACAAGACATTGAGCCGTTTCCGCAAGAGGTGTTATGATTATGAAACTCTTCACAACAAAGATCTCTACCACGATTGTGTGAAAGATCTAAGTGCTTCCATTGCAAAACTGATGGGAATCAGCGGTAAAGTCAGGCGTATGGATTCCATGATGATTGAATCCAACATCCGCAAACTCAGTCGGATGGAACTGATATACACCTGCATCGCGAAGCTGGCGGTGTATGTGAATAAAATCAATGGTTCCGCTCTGTCTGACGATTTAAAACACTATATCGATCCTAACGATTTTAACAGAGTGATTTATCATCAGCGCAGTACCAATGCAGATGATCGTATAAAGCAACTCTTAACGGATGCAGATAAACTCCTTGCCTTGTGTGAGTCTGATTACAATGATTCAACAGAGTATGATTTGTTTGTCAGATGCCTTTCAGAACAAACCATTGTTAAAAATGAAAAACGCAGACTCCGGACAAAAGAAGACGGCGGCATGAAATCATCCATGATGCAGAATCCTTCTGATCCGGAAGCTACATTCCGAAGCATGGCAGGAAAAGAGCATCGGGGATATGCGGCCAATCTTGAGGAATCCGTTGGAGCCAATGGTTCTGTTGTAACAGAGTATCAGTATGAGCAAAACAACCACAGTGACAGTCAGTTTATCCAAGAACACCTTGAGCAGATGAGTAAACAGGAAGAACGGACTGTTATAGTCGCAGATGGAGCATACAGCGGAACAGAAAACACACAACTTGCAGCTGATAAAAACGTAGAACTGATTACCACAAGCCTGACAGGGAAACCAGCTCCGGATATCCTTGCTGATTTTGAATTTAACGAAGAGGGAACAAAAGTCCTCCGATGTCCAGCCGGCCATTCACCGAAAAGCTGTTCTTATATGAAACAAAGCAATCAGTGTGCCGTTTCCTTTCTGCATGAGCAGTGTGTAGGCTGTCCGTATCAGGATCAATGCAAGCCGAAGATTTATAAGCGGGTTGCAAAAATAGTAACATCCAAAGCAGCTCATGAACGTGCAAAAATCCAGAGGAACATGAGCAGCGAAGAATTCAAAAATTATGCAAGGCTCCGTAATGGAGTGGAAACTGTTCCGTCAAATATCCGAAAGAATTACCATTTGGAAAAGATGCCTCGTGGAAAACAGCGTGGCAAGTTCTTTTTTGGTTCCAAAATAGCAGCGTTGGATTTCCGAAAACTCTTCAATTATGTGAAGGGTCTGGGAAACTATGCCCAAAATCCGGTACTTGCATAAAACAAGGGAGGGGATATCCAGCATATATCCCAAAAAGTCCGGCGATATACTACAAAATATGAATTTTTCAAGGTACTATAGGAATAGGGGCAAATTTATTTATGGTTTTGACCCCAATATCATAAATTGCATAAATTATAATTCCTGTCCGTCCTTAATTACCATCTTAAGCTCCAAATTCTCGTCTAATAATACGATATTCGCTTTCTTTCCCGGTGCGATCGAACCATATGTATCTTCAATTCCAAGACTCTTAGCCGGATTGATCGTCGCACATGCTACAGCCGTCTCAAGCGGGATCTCCATCTTCTTAACTACCGTACGCATACAGTCTGCAAGGTTTGTAACAGATCCTGCAAGTGCTCCATCAGATACCAGTGTTGCATGATTACCGACTACTTTTACATCCAATCCACCAAGTGTATACTGTCCGTCCGGCATTCCGGTCGCACGCATACTGTCGCTGATCAGGATCATACGGTCTGCTCCCATCATCTTGAACGCTGCTCTCACCATCGATGGATGGATATGTACACCGTCACAGATAATCTCTGCCATTACATGTGCACTGTCGGACACTGCTCCTACAACACCCGGTTCACGGTGAGTGAATGCAGGCATCGCATTAAAGAGATGTACGGCATGATTTGCTCCGGCATCGAATGCTGCTTTCGCATGTGCATAATCCGCATTGGTATGTGCAAGCGAAATGTTCACTTTATCTTTCATTGCTTCTACAAATGCAACTGCGTCCTCACTTTCTTCCGGCGCAAGTCCTACAAACTTCACAAGGCCTTCCGAAGCATCAAGGAATCTCTGACAAATGTCCGTATCACAAGGCATGATATTTCTTTCATCCTGCGCTCCTTTTTTCACCGGGCTGATGAACGGGCCTTCCATGTTCACGCCAACAAGATCCGCTCCCTTCGGATTCTGCTCTTTTTTGTATTCTGCTGCTGTTCTTAAGATATCTTCCAGTTCTTCTACCGGAAGTGTCATTGTTGCTGGTGCGATTGTTGTAACACCCACAGAAGCCTCATATTTTGCAATATTTTCAATAGCCTCTTTACTGTTATCACAGAAGTCATCTCCCATACACCCGTGGAAATGCAGATCGATCAGTCCCGGAATTGCGTATGCCCCCTGTCCGTCAACGACTTCTTCCCCCGGCATATCCGGTACGTTTTCTGTCGTGTAAATGCTTTCGATCTTGTCATCGTGAACAACAATGCCGCCTGCTGTAAATTTTTTGTCTTCTGTATAGACAATTACATTTTTGATTATCATTTTATATATCCTCCATTTTATTTTTTCCCAACATACCTCTTAACATTCTAAAAACTCCTGTGCATCCCTTCTCCTTCTTCCAGTGCACGCAGTGTATTATCATGCAGAACTTCTTTTTCATATTTATCCTGTTCCAAATAGTAAGAATAGATAATATCAAGCATGACCAAAATCGGGAACTGCGGTGAGATTACATTCCCATGATTCAGGTGTCTGAGTGATGGAATCAGAACAACTTCTGTGCAGAACTGCTCGAAGCCACCCCGGTTGTTCGCCGTAAAAAGAATCGTTTTCGCACCTTTCCGATATGCTTCTTTCAGAAGAAACAAGACCTCTTCCTTGGATCCGCTGATACTGATTCCGAATACGAGGCTTCTTCTGTCCTGGAATACCGCCTGCATACGCATCATATCTCTTTCTACCAGCGAATCAATATCCACACCAATTCGCATAAAACGCAGTTCCATCTCTCTTGCTGCCAGACCGGAACTTCCGGTTCCGCACACGAACACACGCTCCGCCTGATTCAGATATCTGCTGATCCTTGCAATCTGCGCCTCATCCACCAGACTGTAAGTCCTATTCAGAAGTTCCTGATACGCATTCAGGATCATTCGCGTATTACCGGTAATGGATTCCTGCTTTTCTACAAATGTCTCTTCATACTGATAGATGAATTCTCTGTATCCGCGATATCCGCATTTCTTCGCAAATCTGGATAACGACGCTTCTGATACGAAGAGTCTCTCGGAAATGGATTTTGATGAAAAATCCACTTTCTTTCTGTTCTGTATAAAAAAATCTGCGATATTCCGTTCCACTGTCGTAAATTTATCATAATTCGATTCTATGATCGGAACGACTGATTTTACATAATATTCCATATCTTACTATTCCTGCTTCTTTATTTTATAACTCCAGACTATGCATGTCTTCCCTGAAAATGGTAGAATGCGCCTAACATACCGGCATTGTTCTGGTTTTTGGCAAATGCGATACTTGTATGCTCCCACATGCTGGACACCAGGTATTTTTCCACTGCTTTTTCAATCTTGTCCTTCAGGAATGCTTCCTGCGCCATGATTCCGCCGCCAAGTACGACAACTTCCGGATTCACTACATAACAGATATTGGCAATACCTTTCCCAAGTACATCCGTCATCTCATCAATTGCACGGTTACAGATCTTATCACCTTTTTTTGCCTCTTCAAAAATACGATATCCGCTCCAATTTTCTGCCGGTTCTCCCTTCCATGCAGCAACCTTCTTCGTCAGAATACTGGCTGCTCCGAGTGTCTGGAAATCGCTGTCATCCATATGCATATATCCGACTTCACATGCGCTGTTACTGAATCCGTGGAACACCTCGCCATTCAGCAAAATACAGCCGCCGATTCCGGTTCCGATTGTCAGCATCACAGCCGCCTTACTTCCTGCCGCCGCTCCTGCTTTGTACTCAGCAAGTCCCGCACAATTCACATCATTTTCCACTTCACATGGAATTCCGAATCGTTCTTCTACCGTCTTTTTGAATGCCGTTCCGATGTAATTCGGGATCAGCGGTGCCGAATAGAAGATTTCACCTTTCTCAATGTCAACCATACCGGCTGTAGAAATACACACACCTGCGTCTGCCTCTTCTTTTAATGCTTCTACGATACCGATGACTTTATCAAGGATCGCCGGTCCGCCTTTCTGCGCTTCTGTCTTCATTTCTTTCTTTAACAATACTTCTGCATCTTCGCTCACAATACCATATTTGATTGCTGTGCCGCCGATGTCAATACTAATATATTTTTTCATCTCTGCTTTGCCTCTTTCATTTTCCTTCATTATACTCGTTCAGCCAGAAAAGGGCAAACCGTTCTTTTATGGTTTGCCCTCGACTTTTTCTGATTAAATCTTTACTTTAAATATTGCCTTTTTAATGGTTTCCGGTTCCTGAACCTGAACCGCTGTTCTGTGTCCGTCACTCGGATAACAGATCAGGAAATCTCCATCTGTCAGGACTACGGAAGAATTCTTTTCCCCATCCATCGGAAGAAAATCATCTTTTTCCACAAAATCTTTTAATTCCATATTCTGAATGAAGTTCAGATCGATCTGTTCATTTCCATGGATCATTACATGGACGTCCAGATAATTTTTATGTGCTTCCCAGAAACGTTCTTCCGGTGTTGTCGTTGTATATTCTACGATATTGACAAACAGTCTGTCACCATCGATTTCATGACTTCCCTTTTCATAAGATGCAAGGTCGTGTGTCTTTGCATATTCAAAGCACTCTTTTACCTGTTCTTCTAAGAATGGGAATTCTGATAAATTATTGATATTTCCAAAAATCACGAAAATCGTCACTCCTTCTTAGTTTTTGTAAATGGTTGTGTTAGGAGCAGGTACGGAATTGTCTCCTTTTGCCTTTCTCCAGATGATACTTGCCGGGATACCAATTACCAGTGATACTACAATCGAGATGATTGAGTATGACCAGATTGATACGTGATCAGCAGGTACGAAGTATTTGATGTATATCATTACGCCTGATGCAACGATGAATGCACATACTGCACCAAATGTATTGGCAACCTTTGTAAATGCTCCAAGGATAAATGTTCCGATCAGGATACCAAGTACCAGTCCCATGAATCCATTGAACCATTCGTATGCAGATTTTACTCCGCCGTTAGCCAGTACCATAGCAACTACGATTGCGAAGATACCAACGATCAGAGATACATACTGTCCGATCTTTGTCTGTTTCTCAAAGCTTAATTCTTTCTTAGAAAGTCTTGTCTGGATATCCAGTGTCCAGCTTGATGCTACAGAGTTCAGACCTGTAGAAAGTGTAGACTGTGCTGCTGCATAAATAGCTGCTAACAGAAGTCCTGTTACACCAACCGGAAGCTCAAATGCGATGTAAGATGCGAAGATTTGGTCCTGAGCTGCTGCCGGTGGAAGTGCATTCTGCTGATAGAATACGTATAATCCTGTACCGATCAGGTAGAATACTGTTGCGATGAAGATTGATAATCCTCCGTTTGTAAGCATCATTTTGTTCAGTTTCTTTGTATCAGTTGTTGTTGTAAAACGCTGTACAATATCCTGGCTTGATACGTAAGATGCCATTGTATTGAATCCGGCACCAACGATCATGATGAATACGCTGTCTTTAAAAATATTAGCATTGAAGATTGGCTGATCTACAGCAAGGAACTTATGCTCTGTTGTCAGTGCATGTGCGATTGCTCCAAATCCACCATCTAAGTGTGCTAACAGGAAGATCAGTGCAAATGTAACACCGATCAGAAGTACAGATCCCTGGATGAAGTCTGTCCAAAGTACGGATTTAAGACCTCCTGTGTATGAGTAAATAATAGCAATGATACCCATGATAATGATCAGTAAGTTTACGCTGATTCCAGTCAGACTTCCAAGTACCATACATGGAAGGTACATGATGATTGACATACGTCCGATCTGGTAAATGATGAACATTACAGCTCCAAGTACACGAAGTCCTTTGCTTCCGAATCTCAGTTCCAGATAATGATATGCTGTATCAATATCCAGTTTGCTGTAGATTGGCAGGAAGAATTTAATCGTGATCGGGATAGCTAACAGCATACCAAGCTGTGCGAACCACATGATCCATGTTCCTGCGTATGAGTTTCCTGCTAATGACAGGAATGAAATCGGACTTAACAGTGTTGCGAAAATTGATACGGAAGTTACCCACCACGGTACAGTTCCGTCTCCTTTAAAATACTCTTTTCCTTTCATTTCTTTCTTTGCAAAATGAAGGCCGGCGAACAGTACAGCCGCGAGATAAACTACTAAAATGACTAAATCTACTACGGTAAACCCTTGCATCGTCTCTCTCCTTACAGATATTTTTCTTTCACGTATTTGTTATATAATCTTACAGATATTTAGCTTTTGCGTCGCGAACCATCTTAGCTGCTTCTTCAACGATAGCCATGTCTTCTTCTACTAATGCTGGCAGTGGCTCTCTTACTCCGCCAAGTTCCAGACCTTCGTTGATCTTTAACATAGCTTTGATCACTGCGTACATATTTCCGTGTGCAGAGCACATCTTGTAGATAATCTCATCACAAGCATACTGGATTTCTCTTGCTTCTTCCATCTTTCCGGCTCTTACATACTCGTCTAATTTCAGATATAATTCCGGCATAACTCCGTATGTACCACCGATTGCTCCTTCAGCTCCGATGACACGTCCACTCATGAACTGCTCATCTGGTCCGTTGAAGATGATGTAGTCAGGGCCTGCTGCCTGTTTGAACATCTGGATATCCTGTACCGGCATAGAAGAGTTCTTAACACCAATTACGTTAGGATTCTTTCTCATCTCTGCGAAAAGTCCCTGTGTAAGAGCCACTCCTGCAAGCTGTGGAATGTTGTAGATTACGAAGTCTGTGTTTGGTGCTGCTGCACTGATGTCATTCCAGTACTGAGCGATTGCATACTCTGGCAGGTGGAAGTAGATCGGTGGGATTGCTGCGATTGCATCAACTCCAAGGCTTTCTGCATGTCTTGCAAGTTCCTGGCTATCTTTTGTGTTATTGCATGCAACGTGTGCGATAACTGTAAGCTTTCCTTCTGCTGCTTTCATAACGTTCTCAAGGATGATCTTACGGTCTTCTACGCTCTGATAAATACATTCTCCTGACGAACCGTTCACATATACACCTTTCACACCTTTTTCTACAAAGTATTTTGTCAGTGCCTGAACGCCTTCCGGGCTTACATTTCCTTCGTTGTCATAGCATGCATAGAATGCAGGGATTACGCCTTTGTACTTTTCAAGATTTCTCATGGTTTCTTTCTCCTTTTCTTTGTCTTTTTATATAAATTTAATTTAATAAGTTCCTTGCAGAATTATCTTTCCATTTCTTCTACAAATGATTTTGTGATCAGCTGCGGTCTTGTGATAATAGATCCTACAACAACACTGTACGCACCAAGCTCGATCACATGTTTTGCTTTTTCCGGTGTATTGATGTTACCTTCTGCGATCACTCTGTGTTTTGCTTTTGCGACAATCTTTCTTAAGATTTCGAAATCATTTGCCTCGATCTTATCGCCCTTGCTCTGCTCTGTGTAACCAACCATTGTAGTTCCGATGAAGTCAAATCCAAGTTCATCCGCATGCAGTGCTTCTTCCACTGTAGAACAGTCTGCCATGAATAACTGATCCGGATATTTTGCTTTTACTTCTTTAAAGAACTCATCTAATGTCTTTCCGCCAGGTCTCTTTGAAATAGTAGCGTCCATAGCGATGATTTCAGGTTTTACTTCCATCAGTTCTTCGATTTCTTTCATCGTTGGTGTAATGTAGATATCACTGTCATCATAATCTCTTTTTACGATTCCGATGATTGGCAGATCAACCTGTGACTGGATCTCCTTGATATCTTCTTTTGTATTTGCACGAATTCCGCTTGCACCTCCCTGTTTTGCAGCCAGTGCCATTCTTCCCATAATGAATGAAGAATGTAATGGTTCATCTGGTAATGCCTGACATGATACAATTAATTTACCCTTCAGATTTTCAACTTTCTGATTCATTTTTTGTTCCCTCCTTCGTTCTGCAATCAGTATAGTATTGTTCGATTTTATTTTCAAGTACCTTTGCAGTTCTTGAAACTTCTTTCATCTTTTTCAATACTTCTCTCTTTTTTGCCTATTTTAAAATCCGTTTTTTATACAATATGCACAATTCCAGGCAATTTCTTTCCACTTTTGAAAGTATTTTCAGTTCATGCTATTTTACTTGAAAATTCATTTATAATGTATATACTAATATTCAGAAACAAAAAAACAATAGAATAAGGAGAGATTTTATTATGGTAATTTATAAAGCAAAAGACTATCAGGATATGAGCCGTAAGGCCGCAAACATCATTTCTGCACAGATTATTATGAAGCCAAACTGTGTACTTGGACTTGCAACCGGATCTTCACCGGTCGGTACATATAAACAGCTGATCGAATGGTATAAGAAAGGGGATCTTGATTTTTCCCAGGTTACAAGTGTAAACCTCGATGAATACAAAGGACTCAGTCCTGAAAATGATCAGAGCTACAGATATTTCATGAATACCAATCTCTTTGATCATGTAAACATCGACAAAACCCGTACTTTCGTTCCGGACGGACTGGAAGCAGATTCCGCGAAAGCCTGCAACGATTATAATGCAGTCATCCGTAAGCAGGGCGGTGTAGACCTCCAGCTTCTCGGTCTTGGACACAACGGACATATCGGATTCAACGAACCAGGTGCCGCTTTTGAGAAAGAGACACACTGCGTAGATCTGACAGAAAGTACAATTGAAGCCAATAAGCGTTTCTTCGAATCTGAAGATGATGTTCCGAGACAGGCTTATACAATGGGAATCAAGAATATCATGCAGGCCAAGAAAATTCTGGTTGTTGTAAGCGGAGAAGATAAGGCGGATATCTTAAAAGAGGTCTTATACGGACCAATTACTCCGAAAGTTCCTGCTTCTATTCTTCAGTTACATAATGATGTTACGATTGTAGCTGATGAAGCAGCACTCAGTAAGATTGATATGTAATATGAATAAAAAATCCCGGTATGTGAATCAGACATTTTTGAGCATCCAGCTCATTGTCCTTTCACATACCGGGATCTTTTTCTGTATTCGATTATATTTGCGGCAGCCGGACTATTTTTGTAAAGGAGGGGATGCTAATGTTGACTCTCGAAGATCTGATTGCTGTTATCAGCTTATGCTTAACAGCCTTTGGACTTGGTTACGCAATAGGATGCAATCACGCAAAAAAATAACCGCCCCAGCCTCGCAAACTGAACGGTTATTTTCTTAACTAATCATTATGTGGGCTAACCGTCTATCGGCAGCACCTTTTCTATAATTATATTAGCACCTGCTAGCTCAAATGTCAAAATCTTTTCCTCGTTCTGTTTACAACCTGTTATGTTTTTTGTAATTAATTCACTCAATTCCACATATTTATCGAAACATTCGAAATCGGTTTGTCCTAGTGTATTGACATGTTGATATTTAGCTTTACCACCGCCTTTTAAGAGACGGAAGTAAAGCTGGGATATAAAGACTTAAGCTTTATTCTGGCATCACTTGTCCTAAAATGCCAGTCAACCTTTGCTGCTATTGTATTACGCTCTGCTTCCCATACAGACAACTCCTTGCGTAGCAGTTCAATGTTAGCTATACGCCGGGACAGGCACTGCCTGGTCATTACATTCAACTCTATTTCCGCAATGTCCAGCCAACTGCCGTGCTTTGGCGTATAATGTATTTCCAGTTTTTTGATGATGCGTCTTGCCTCATCCGGAGAATATCTCTTATACAGAGAAGCCGGCTTATGGGTATTGAGGTTGTCCATTACAAGAATGATCTTTTCGGCATCCGGGTACATGACATCCACAAGGTACTTAATTTCCTCCGCCCAGTCAACGGCTGTACGATGTTCCCGTACACTTACATGATGTGTCCCGCCAAGTGGTTCTACAAAAGCAAATATGCTGACCGTTCCATTTCGGGTATATTCGGCATCCGTTTTACGGTCATTCCCGGGAATCATTGGCAGGGGCTCCCTGGCTTCGCCCAGAAGCT
>NZ_JBQHTK010000035.1:0-28570 GCF_052065755.1 Bariatricus sp. HCP28S3_D3
AAGATAAATTCGACAACAATAAATCCATAAATTCGACGGCAAAATATTACATATCTAATTCTTAATCAGAAGGATTCAGCCTTCATAGACACAAAACTATTTACGCCCTCGGCACCGTTAAAGTAGGTACCTCCTTCTTTTTAGAGAGTTAGCTCTTTTTCTGATATGGGAATTTGCATCTCCGGAGCATTAAGTAGTGCTGTGAAATTCTGTCTAATGATATTCAGTGTCTTCTGCTTTTTCTGCAATTCTTGTTTTTCCCGGACAGTAGCAGCTTGTTCAGATTCAAGATTTTCTATCCTCTTCTGGATTTTATTAGAGCTTGGGATTTTGGTAACACCGAGATCCTGAAGCTCTTTTTTTAGTGAATCGTGCAGTTGGTATTCTGCTTGATGTTTGGTTCGGTATGCTTTTGGATTTTTAGCAGATTTGCAATCTTCAATCACTTTTCGGCAGAGACGGTAAGAATCACAGTGTTTTTGAATGATTTTCTGTGTGCTCAGCTCACTGTTGATTTGCGTTATTCTTTGATCAGCCGCTTTAACAGAAGCATCAACATCAGAAACATGCTGTTGGAAATCTTCATAATTCAGCAGGTTATTTTCGGAAAGATAGTTGAAGGTGCGTGCCGCTTCTTTCAGGTTATTTAGTTTTGCCCATCGTTCAAATCCTTCTCGATTGCCGGTCGTAACATAAGTGGAGATATTGATATACAGGCGAGCTTCTCTGGACAGATGCCTTGGAGCTTTTATTTTGTTACGGTTTTTTGCCAAACGGATGCGGACATTTTCTTCTGAATAATAGCTTCCAAGAGATTTCATATAAGTGAAGTTTTTCTGTTCCGGTGCACGGAAGGACAGGTGTTTTCCCTGTCGGACTTCATATCCGGCTAACTGCATTTTTTGTAAAAATTCCTCATAGTTGATGGAAGTCCAGATTGCTTTATCAACTGCAACACGTAGCTTGGCTTTCCAGCTGGTGCCACGATGATATTCCATGTTCTCCTTATAACTTTTGCCTTTTTCTCCGGTTGGCATACTGGTGGCAAGTCCATTTTCATGGCAGATACGATTACTGATCCGGCAGATTTTATGGTAGCTCCGCTTATTGGAAACATACTTGTGATGATCAACAAAACTTGCTGCATTAAAGATGATGTGGTTATGGATATGATTTTTATCAACATGGGTGCTTATCACATATTCATATTTTCCTTTCAGTACTTCGTTTGCAAATTGTTGCCCTAAGCGATGGGCAGTTTCGGCATCAACTTCTCCAGGTTTAAATGACTGGATCAGATGAAATGCCAGGTTATCACCTTTGTCCATTCCATTCTTTTTTGCCATTTCTCTTGTCATAGAAAATTCAAGATCTGCAGTTTCCGGGGAACAGCCAAAACTGGAAACTAACAGTTTTTCATCTGTTTTATCTGGATTCGTGATGTAGTCCAGAGCTTTCTTGTCTGTTACTTTAATTGGGAAGATCTTAAGATACGCCATAATTCTTTCACCATCTCTTTTAATTCTTGCTTTTCTTCCGGATACAGATCACCGGTGCTGTTTACTTTTTTGGCAATCTGATTAATATTCACACCGATCTTATGCATTTCCTCATACTGTTTCTTCAGTGGAGTGGTATCGGTGTTGACGATGTAACCGTCGATTGCCATTTTACGAAGATAAGCTCCCATATTTTTTGTCTTTGATTCAATCATCTTTCTACGAATAAGCTTTTTTTCTTCTGGGGAAACACAAAACAAAATCTGTATATTTCTTTTTCTCTTTGCCATAGGCAGATTCTCCTTTCTTTGGTTCTTCGAAGTAGTGACTTCTGTGTTTTTAATTTAGGGCAGGGTTCCCTAAATTGCTGGTTTTCCGGAAGTGTATATACACTTCCTGTCCTTGCTATTTACCGGTGGCACAGCCGCCGGAAGAGAGTCTTAAAAAAGAACCCTCTATAAATAAGGTACTGAGAGAAGAAAAAGAGGACATCGAAGCTCAGAAGTATGACGCAAGCATGATTCTGTGGTATAGTAAAATCTGAATGAAAAAGAAGAAAAGAGGTCAAACCGATGTCACGGAAAAACCATAAGATGATAGATGGGAGATTACTGCAAACGAATAAGAAGTATTCCCAGTTAAAAATGAAGCAGAAAGAAAAGATTGCGGAATGGATGTTTCAGGCAACCAGAGATTATTATATGAAAAAATGTACTTTTCCGAGTGACAAACATCTGGAAGAAGTGGTGGATTCTGTTTATGAAAAAATTGAAGATGCAGAAATCTGGATTCCGTATGGAGAGGTCTTCAAGCATTATAAATCCAAACGATCGGATATCAACAAACGTGTCAGAAAATCTCTGAATGAAAAAGAAGAGAGTCAGATTGAGAAGGTCTGTTTTATGAATATGTGTATGATTCAGGATCATAAAGGGAATGTACTGGCTCTGGATAAAGTAAATGATAGCTATACCGGTACAACTTTTCCAGGCGGTCACGTAGAAGCAAATGAGATTTTTCAGAAATCTATGATTCGGGAAGTCTGGGAAGAAACAGGACTTACGGTTGAAGCACCGAAGCTTGGAGGATTATATCATTGGCATAAGAGCGGAGTGCACTATGTTATTACCTTGTATAAAGCGGATAAGTTTACCGGAGAATTAAAGAGTTCTGAGGAAGGAAGAGTTTATTGGATTCCGCTGGAAGAGTTAAAAACAAAAGAACTTGCTACAGGTATGGAACACGTTTTGCGGATTCTGGAATCAGAGAAGGTGGACGAGTGCTATATGCATCTGGAAGCAGATGGATATGTGGGAGACTTGTATTAAAGAATTACATGAGAAATGGCTGCCTGCTCATTGGAGAAAAGACAGCCATTCTTTATAAGATACATCATTCATCTATTCTGTTTTTTGCGGTTCGTTTTTGGAAGTGAAATTAATATATTTGGCGCGTTGTAAAATTGAAATAACTGCATCAATGCTTTCAGGATTGGAGAAGCTCATGATAAAAGGTTCTTCTTTAAATTCCATGGGTTCGAACCCAGGATTCTGATCTGGATTCTTGAGTATATGGATGGGACGTGCACTCTGATTATAAAATGCCAGTTGTGCGGAATCTGTAGTGTTACCGATGACACCAATGCCTACATCCCCTTTTCCAAAGTCTATTCTATGTTTATTTAAGTTGATCATTTTCAAAAATCTCCTTTTTCAAAAATAGCATATTTAGTAATTTTCTATTATTCCCGAAGTAGGGATATCTTTTAAAAAGTCACTGTTGGAAGTAATCGGAGAATCTACAATCTGAACACCGCTACGTTTCATCATTCGGAATTTGAAATCAAGAAGTTCCGGTGGAACTTTCAGTTCAGCTGCAGCCTGGAAAAATGACATATCAGCGTTAAGCATCTCCAGGACATCTTCATCCTCCAGAAGATAATCAGCGGCAAAGCAATTCGCTTCATATTCACATTGTGATACTCCATCGAATAATTCAAAATCATGAAAACACTTGATCTGAAGGGTTTTCTGATGAAGGAGTGCGTGCCCAATCTCGTGGATCAGGATAATCTGCTGTATGATTTCCGGCAGATCGCTGTTAATGACGATGCAGGTCTTTCGACATTCCCGCATACAGAAGCCTTTACAACAGTTTGGATCAGTTCCAAGCGGAAGCTTCTTAACAATAATATGCATAGCGGCTGCAAGGCGGTACGGATCACTTTCCTGATATTTTGTTTTTACTTTATTAACAGTGTCTCTTATACATTTTGAACTCATAAAAACACCTCGATATTTCATAAGATAGTTTGCTACAAGTATAGAGTAGCAAAAGTGCTGTACGAAAATACGGACACCTATGAATCACTTTCCGTTTCAGTGTTTTTCTTTTTCCGTCCAAATGTCTTTTTAGCTTCCATCTTACAGGAAAGATATGCTTTGGTTACAGCTTGATAGAAAGCATCTTTTGCTTCTTCGTCAAGTTCGCCACCAGCGAAAAGAGCACGGTTGGCTTCGAGAATCTCATTGATGTCCTTGGCTCCTTTTTCACCAAGCTGTCCATTGACTTCATCAATATAATCCATTTTTTCAATTCCATAAGAAGGATCTGTAATCTCGTCATGTTTTAAATAATCATAAGAGACATTTAATGCATGAGCGAGCTTTCTCATAGTAGAGATTCGTGCGATGGTGCCGGAACTTTCATAAGCTGCGATTGCACGCTGTGATACGCCGACCAGTTCTGCAAGTTCTTTCTGCGTCAGATGATTCTGTTCTCGTTGAAATTTAATCTTGTCTGAAAAATTCATAGTGGGATCCTTTCCAAGTTTTTGAAATCGTAACTTCATCAACTTTATAAAAACTATTGACAGAGTTCATTATCACGTATAAAATACAAACAAACGTTCGTGAAGTTAGTAGAAATTATAATTCAAAAACTTCACAAAGTCAATATGAAGCAAAGAAGTTTTATTACGATTTTTAGACTGGTAGGTGAATGTTATGAGCAGGACAATTCTTCATTCAGATATGAATTGCTTTTACGCAAGTGTCGAGATGTTGCATCATCCGGAACTTGCCGGAAAGCCGATGGCAGTTGGGGGCGATCCGGAAGCAAGACATGGAATTGTGCTGACTGCGAATTATATTGCAAAGCGAGCCGGAGTAAAAACAGGTATGGCATTGTGGCAGGCAAGGCAGGTTTGCCCGGAAATAATTTTTGTACCGCCTCGCATGGATCTTTATTTGAGGTTTTCCAGAATGGCACAGGAGATTTACAGTGAATACACAGATCAGAGAGAACCATTTGGGATTGATGAAAGCTGGCTGGATGTAACTGCCAGCACTTCTATCAAGGGAGACGGAATGAAGATTGCAAAAGAGATCAGCAGTCGGATTAAATATGAACTGGGGGTTACCGTAAGTATTGGTGTTTCCTGGAATAAGATATTTGCAAAGCTCGGTTCTGATTATAAAAAGCCGGATGCCATTACAGAGTTTTCCAAAGACAATTACAAGGATATTGCATGGAAACTTCCAGTAGGTGATTTACTCATGGTCGGAAGAAGCACTGAACGGACGATGAAGAAACTTGGCATTTGTACAATCGGAGATCTGGCAGGAGCAGAACCTTCTATATTAGAAACATATCTTGGAAAGATGGGATTGGTACTTCATACCTTTGCAAATGGATGGGATGAAACTCCAGTTTTGGTAGAAGGATATAAAGTACCGATCAAGTCTATCGGGAACAGTACAACAACGCCAAGAGATCTTGTTAGTGAATTGGACGTGAAGATTATTTTGATGGCTCTTTCAGAAAGTGTAGGAGCCAGGCTTCGTGAAAATGGTTTTCAATGCAGGACAGTAGAAATCTCGATTCGGGATAATGGATTGTATCATTTCACGAGACAGTGCAAGTTGGACAGGGCAAGTAATCTTACAGAAGAAATTGCCAGAACTGCATTTGAGTTATTCCAGAAAAACTATAATTGGGAACATCCAATTCGTAGTCTTGGTGTTCGAGGATGTGATCTGGTATCAGAAGAGATGCCGTATCAGCTTGATTTATTTATGGATGAAACGAAGAGAGAAAAAATCAAAAAGATGGACCAGGTGGTAGATGAGATCCGTGGAAGGTTTGGCTATCAGAGTATTCAGAGAGCATTTATGTATCAGGATAAGATACTGGCACAGCTGAATGCTAAGGAACATACGGTTCATCCACAGGCATATTTTCATGGATAGGAGAGAGCAGGTGTTTTGTAATGACAGCTAAAGTGTATGTAGATGTCCTGGCAGTATTCAGCCGGGAAGGAGAATTGATCCCTACAGCGTTTGTCTGGGAAGATGGACGTAAGTATGCGATTGATAAGGTTTCAAAACCGGAGCGTTGTGCCAGCCGAAAAGCTGGCGGAACCGGATATCGTTATACCTGTCAGGTGGGTGGAAAAATCTGTCATCTGACTTATGAAGAAAATTATAAATGGTTTATGGAACGTAAATAACGGCGTCCTAAAAGGGAGCCCTGAATCAGGGCCCCCTTTGGAGAGATAGATATTCGATGAGAACATCAGCAGTCGGGGATACATCCTTTCCCGTGAGAACCGATTGCTTTCAATAGATCATACAGTTGCCGATCAGCCAGAAATAGAAGCTATCCCACAGCGGATATTTCTGCGGAATCTGCATGAAGAGATGTTAGGACAGTGACAGACTGTGAATGGAACAAACAATACAATGATTGGTCTGGCTGCGGAAGCGGTCGGGAAGGAGGACAATTATGCAGAGAATACAGGATATGTTTATCAATATGGAAGAAGTGGCAGAGGATGCTTATAAGAATACGGAATTATTGCTGAGTCAGTATACTAAAGTAATGTTCCGTATTGAGAAGAACCTTGTGGATATAGATTATGAAATGTATGCAGAGGAAGGGAAGCATCTGAAGGAAATGTTATATGATCTGGTAGATTTCGATGCGACTGCAGAGAAACGCAGAATCCAGGAAAAGCTTCTGAATAATGATATGAATCTCTGTTTGCTGGAAATCATGAGAGATTCCCTGATAGCTTTGAGGGATTATCCAAAAAATGGACAGCTGTATTATCGGCTTTTGAAATATAGATATTTTGAAGCAGGAAATACCAATGAAGATGTGATGCTGATGCTGGATGATATGCCAAGCACTACTTATTATCGAAACCGTAAGAAAGCAATCCGTTTGTATGCAACAATGCTCTGGGCATTTACACGTCCGGAAAAGATACAGAATAAGATGGAGGAAATAAACTGGAAGAAAAGTGGAAGTAAAGTGGCAGTGAACTGACAGTAAACTGGCATGTGAATGGTATTACAATGAAAATACGTGCATGTTAGAATTGATATGCTGAGAGAAATAGACCTTCGCAGACGTAATGTTTGCGGAGGTTTTTCTTTTCTCAAATTTTAAGGCGTCAGGCTGTGCCCGGAAGGGCATGGCCTTTTTTTATACCCAAAAACAGGTTGCAGATTTGAAAAAGCTTCCTTTTTAACAGGTAGATGCCGGAAAGGAAGAGCATATCAAGATGCAGGGAAGAGGCAGGCATTATGCCAGATATCCATGATTTTCGATTTGTCACAAATCAAATCAACAAAAACGACAAATCGGAGAAACAATCATGGAAGAAAGAAAATACACATTTTACGACAGATATCAGAAGGTGAAATACGCTAATATTACAGCAGAAGAGCTGGAAGTTCTTAATATTTTTTATAATAAGGAACATTATATGTTTGATCAGCAGCATCAGAGAAATAATACAGTATTATTTTGTGGATTAGAATCAGAAAACGGTTGTGCGACAGACTTTATCGCAGATAGTGGACGTGACATTGCATCGGATATTACAACTGAGATCTTCTTTAAAGAACTCTTCAGCGATCTGACAGAGAAAGAAAAGAAAATCGTGAGCGATTATTTTATCATGGGAAAACAGGTTAAAGAAACAGCAGAGGAACTGGGCATCAGCACACGTCAGGTGAGTAGAGACAAGAACAGTGCTTTGGCAAAAATGTTGAAGAGGATGAAAGCAGCTGGATATGAATCATATGCTGAGGCGGCAGGTGCATTTCTGCAGGAAAGCGATTATATTCCAACACAGATGGAGACACAGAACTCGATTATGAAGAAAAGGACCGGAGAAGTGAGACTGCCATCAGATCATAAGATGAAAAAATAAATTAGTTAAAAATTAATCATGATAATAATGTGATGATATCACAGAAAACAAATGAATTTCAGATTATAATAAAGCCACAAAAGAAAAAACAAGGAGGACTGTAAAATGTCTGCTATTAATATCAATAAAAATAATTTTCAGAATGAAATAATGGATTCCGAGAAAACCGTTCTTTTAGACTTTTGGGCTCCTTGGTGTGCTCCTTGTCGTATGGTGGCTCCTATCATAGAGGAGATAGCAAGTGAACGCCCTGATATCAAAGTTGGAAAGATCAATGTGGATGAGCAGCCAGAACTGGCAAGTAAATTTGGTATTATGAGTATTCCAACTTTGGTGGTTATGAAGAATGGGAAGATTGTAACAAAAGTTTCAGGGGCAAGACCTAAGAAGGCAATCTTAGAGATGCTTTAAGGAGGTGCGTTAATGGGATTTTTTGATTTTTTAAAACAGGCGAATATTAATCAAGGGATAGAGGAATATAAAAAGACTGCTGGTGCAGTTCTGCTGGATGTTCGTACGCCGCAGGAATATCAGGAAGGGCATATACCAGAAAGTAAAAATGTGCCATTGCAACAACTTAACAATGTTGTTTCGGTAGTGAAGAATACAGAAATACCGCTGTTTGTATACTGTTATTCCGGAGCCCGAAGTCGTCAAGCAACTGGGATGTTGCAACGAATGGGATATTCTAAAGTAAATAATATTGGTGGCATTGCTGCTTATTCAGGAAAGGTGGAAAAATAAGATGAAGGTAATAATCGTAGGCGGTGTAGCCGGAGGAGCTACAGCTGCAGCAAGAATACGAAGATTGGATGAACATGCAGAAATTACTGTGTTTGAAAGATCCGGATACATATCCTATGCGAATTGTGGGCTTCCATATTATATCGGAGACGTGATCACAGACCCGGAAGAACTTACACTACAGACACCAGAGAGTTTTTTTAAACGATTCCGTATTAACATGAAAATTCATCATGAAGTTATCTCCATACATCCGGAACGAAAAACGGTTTCAGTGAAAAATTTAGAGAATGGTGAGATATTTGAAGAAAACTATGATAAGCTGATCCTCTCTCCAGGTGCAAAGCCAACACAGCCGAGACTTCCCGGAGTAGGTATGGATAAACTTTTTACACTTCGTACTGTAGAAGACACTTTTCGGATAAAGGAATATATAAATAAGAATCATCCAAAATCGGCTGTATTGGCAGGTGGCGGTTTTATTGGTCTGGAACTGGCAGAAAATTTGAGGGAGCTTGGCATGGATGTTACAATTGTCCAGCGGCCTAAGCAGCTGATGAACCCATTTGACCCGGATATGGCATCCATGATCCATAATGAAATGAGAAAGCATGGGATAAAACTGGTACTGGGCTATACAGTAGAAGGATTTAAAGAAAAGGACAATGGAGTAGAGGTTCTATTAAAAGATAATCCATCCCTTCAGGCTGATATGGTGGTGCTGGCAATCGGAGTTACACCAGACACAGCATTAGCAAAAGAAGCTGGTCTGGAACTTGGCATCAAGGGAAGTATCGTAGTGAATGACAGAATGGAAACTTCTGTACCGGATATTTATGCAGCAGGTGATGCAGTTCAGGTAAAACATTATGTTACGGGTGATGATGCGCTGATCTCTTTGGCCGGACCAGCCAACAAGCAGGGCAGGATCATCGCTGATAATATTTGTGGTGGTGACAGCCGTTACCTGGGCAGTCAGGGAAGCTCCGTTATCAAAGTATTTGATATGACAGCAGCCACTACAGGTATCAATGAAACCAATGCCAAAAAGTCAGGATTAGATGTAGATACAGTAATTCTTTCTCCTATGAGTCATGCCGGTTACTATCCTGGTGGAAAAGTGATGACCATGAAGGTGGTTTTTGAAAAAGAGACTTATCGTTTGCTTGGTGCTCAGATTATTGGATATGAAGGAGTTGATAAACGTATTGATGTGCTGGCAACAGCAATTCATGCAGGGCTGAAGGCAACCCAGCTGAAAGATCTGGATCTTGCATATGCACCGCCGTATTCCTCTGCCAAGGATCCTGTAAATATGGCAGGATTCATGATAGACAATATAGCAAAAGGTACCTTAAAACAATGGCATCTGGAAGATATGGATAAGATTTCTAAAGATAAAAGTGTTGTATTGCTGGATGTGAGAACTGTAGGTGAGTTTAACAGGGGGCATATGGATGGATTCAGAAATATTCCTGTAGATGAACTAAGGGAACGTATCAATGAAATTGAGAAGGGAAAGCCTGTTTACTTGATATGCCAAAGTGGTCTGCGCAGCTACATTGCCAGCCGTATTCTGGAAGGAAACGGTTATGAAACATACAACTTCTCCGGTGGATTCCGCTTCTATGATGCAGTGGTTAATGACCGTGCGTTGATTGAAAGGGCATATGCATGTGGTATGGATTATTAAAAAATAATCACAATAATTTTATAATTTACTTGTAGCGTAAAAAGATCCCCCATTTATTAGAATGACTTTCACAATTCTGATAAATGGAGGATTCTTTAGATGTCATAGAAAAACAGTTTTATGATCTTTGTAGTGTTTCCAGTCTTTTCGAATCAAGGATGGTGATTTTGCCGCGTGAGAGTTTGACGAGACCATCGCCCTGAAAGTATCGAAGCATTCGAGTGATCACTTCCCTGTGGGAACCAAGATGGTTTGCGATAGTTTCGTGAGTGATTTTCAGTTCATTTGTTCCTTCGATAGAGGTCTCTTCTAAAAGAAATGAAGCAACACGCTTATCCAAACTCTTCCACATGATCTGTTCAATCAGCCACATGACATCAGAAAAACGGCTAGCCATTAATTCATTGGTATAGTTTGCGACGGGAGCCGATTCCTTCATGATGTCCTTATAGATTTCAGCAGGGATGATCCAAAGATCAGTATCTTTTTCTGCTTCAATGGTTACTTCAAATTGAATGGACTGCATGATACATGAGGCGGATAAAAGACACATATCCATATCGAACAGGCGGTAAAGTGTAATTTCTCGTCCTTCATCTGAAAGTATGTAAGTTCGAAGCTGCCCGGATTTAACCAGTAATAATCCAGTACAATCCAGGTTTCCGTTGTGAATGATCGTTCCTTTTTTTACATCCCGTGTAATCAAATTGTCTGAAATTACTTTTTTCTGTGCTGTATTTAAGTCATTCCATAGTGGAAAATAATTTTCGAAGCTCATAACAGTTATCTCCTTTACGAACATAGTATACTTACTTTTTTTAGATGCGTCAATTATATAATTGACATATGCCATAAATAAAAATATACTGACTATAGTACATGACTGTTGTGAATATGAGGGAGGGATAAATAATGCAGGGAGATGTCAGTTTTACATTTTTGGACCGAATTGAAGAAGTAGAACTGAATATTGTAGATAGACGATGGCAGTCTGCACTGGCATTGGCATTGACTTTGCCAGATATTTGCGGAGGTATTGCTTTCCCGGAAATTGTTAAACATTATCGAGATGGCCGGGTTATGCTGGATCGGCAAAAGAATCCGACCCGTGATGTGGGAACCCAGTATATTCGCTGGTTTGATGAATATGCAGGGGACTACTTTAAACTATCTCAATCCGATGAAAAGCCATATATTTGCGGAGAACGCTGTTGGCAGCTTCGATGTGAATATCTTCATCAAAATAAAGGATTTTTGAATGATGAAAATAATATACGCTTTCATCTTGGACTAAACTGTGGAATGTCAGTTTGTCAGTTGGAAAGTATGAACATACAGGAGAACGGAAACGATATTCGTATAGACATAGAACAGTTTTGTCTGAGGATGTGCAAGGCAGCAAAGAGTTATTATGATAAAGTTCATTTGGAAAAAGACTTTAGTCTCTATAATACACCAGTTTTGGATTTTATTCAGGTAACACAAAAAAAGAAAGCTGCTTCTATTATTGCACTGGTCTGTGGCAGTGAACGTTATGCAAAAGGATTAAAAGAAACATTGCAATTTATTTCAGATCAGATCATGCTGTTTTACACACCGGAAAGTGCTAAAACAAGATTAGGCAGACATAAGCCGGATCTTTGGATTGTTACCGAAGATATGACGAGCCAACCGAATCAGCCATGGCGTGCGGACAGGACAACACCTGTAATTTTAATCACAGGCAATCCTGATGCTGTTGAAATTAAAAAGAATTCAGGAAAACTAACTGTTCTTTCTATGCCATTATCAATAGTTGATTTGCGGAAAACCGTCGAAATATATGTGTCGTGAGGAGAAGTTTATGCTGTACATAATACTATTATTTGTATTTGTAGTTGTATATTTGATGATGCTTATGCGGAGACAGAAAGAAAAGATGAGCGAAATTAAAATACAAATAGATCAACTGCAAGCACAACATGATCGATTGCAGAAAGAAAGGGATCAGTTACAAGAACGGATGAATCATCTGGAAGAGCAACGAGAACACTTGCAAATGCAAACAGACCAGGCATTTCGGAGTGCTGATGAAATCGAGAAAATTTACGATGAGATATGGAATCATGCTAATACCATTCACCTTTACTCTTCGTTAGCTGAAGAAGAAAGCAAATCTATAACAATGAAAGAAAAACAAAAAGAAATTATTCGAACAACTGAGGAAATTCTAAACATCATATATAAATATAAAGGTAATGTATAATAAAAATATGTCATTGTAATGATTAGCGTTCAAGGTAAATTCTTATGTAATAATATCACAGAAGGATTTACCTTTTTCAGGTACAATAGAGATACAAAATTTGAAAGGGGAACAAAGCATTGGCAAAAAGAATGGCAAGTGTCGATAAAAAAAGATGTGTTGCCTGCGGAGTATGTGAAAATACTTGTCCGCTGGCAGCTGTCAAAGTTTACCATGGATGTTATGCTGTGGTAGAAGAAACAGTGTGTGTAGGATGTGGAAAATGTGCAAAGTCCTGTCCGGCAGGTTGTATTGAAATGAAAGAGAGGACAGCGATGTGAAGAAAAAGAAACATTGGTATGATTATTTATGGATATGGGCGATCCTTTATTTTGCTCTCGGTTTTTTTAATATTTTGTTTGCTTGGTTTGGGATGATTGATTTCCTGTTGCCGTTAGGAATAGCGATATTCGGTGAAAATAAATTTTTCTGTAATCATTTGTGTGGACGTGGCCAGCTTTTTAGTAAGCTCGGTGGGGATTTAAAATGCTCAAGAAATAAACCAACCCCGCGATGGATGAGTTCAAAATGGTTCCGATACGGCTTTTTGATATTTTTCCTTACAATGTTTGGGAATATGGTATTTCAGACATATTTAGTTGGTGCCGGATCATCATCCTTGCGTGAAGCCATCAAATTATTCTGGACCTTCCGTGTTCCGTGGGGATGGACATACACTGCCGGAACAGTAGCTGATTGGGTGGCACAGTTTAGTTTTGGATTTTATAGTTTGATGCTTACATCTTTGTTGTTAGGGTTGATCGTAATGGTGTTATATAAGCCACGAACCTGGTGTACATTTTGTCCAATGGGAACAATGACGCAGGGTATCTGTAAATTAAAAAATAATGAAAAGAAGTAATACTATAAGGTGATTCATAAAAGGCATATGTCAAAAACATTATTGACATATGCCTTTTATAGGGCTATTATATAAGAAAAGCGAGAAAGGAGCAGTTTATGCCGAGACCAGTAAAATGCAGAAAAGTCTGTCATTTCCCCAATGTTTTAGAATTTCTTCCGGCAGATGATACTGAGAAAAAAACACCCATTGTTCTAACGGTAGATGAGTACGAGACAATCCGTCTTTTGGACAAGAAAGGTTACAGTCAGGAGCAGTGTGCAGCATCTATGCAAGTCGCAAGAACAACGGTCCAGCGAATTTACGAGATCGCCAGGAAAAAGATCGCAGATGCACTTATCGACGGGCATCCACTCAAAATTGAGGGCGGAGATTTCAGAATCTGTGACGGTCAGAGCGGCAACTGCAGCTTTGGAGGATGTTACAAACAGGAAATTTACAAAAAATATGCAGCAGAAAAAGGAGAAGGTATCATGAGAATAGCAGTAACATATGAAAATGGACAGATTTTCCAGCACTTTGGACACACAGAGACATTTAAGATTTACGATGTAGAGGAAGGAAAAGTAGTACATTCAGAAGTAGTAGATACGAATGGAAGTGGACATGGCGCATTGGCAGGAGTTCTTAATGCATTGAATGCAGACGTTTTGATTTGTGGCGGAATTGGAGGCGGCGCACAGACAGCGTTAGCGGCAGCAGGCATCAAGCTTTTCGGAGGAGTTTCCGGAGATGCGGATGAAGCAGTAGAAGCTTTTATCAATGAAACACTTGAGTATAATCCGGATGTGAAATGTTCTCATCACGAGCACAACAACGGGGAAGGACATACATGTGGCGAGCATGGATGTGGAAGCCACAGTTGTCATTAAGAAGTGAGATTGCCATCGGATCATAAGATGAAAAAATAAAAGGTATTGATCTATAAAGAGGGAAGGGAACCCGCATCATCAAATTTGCTTGTGATGTCGGGTTCTCTTTTTATTTGCATAATGATATACTTTTATTGTGGTTAGAAAAATAAAGCATGTACAAAACTCATAGGAGAAAGATGTATACTTATGACAACATTTGGTGATAAAATTAGGAAGTTGCGAAAAGAGAAAAAAATGACTCAACAAAAGCTGGGTGATATGGTGGGCGTTTCTCATAGAACAATTCGATCTTGGGAAGTTGAAGGACGATATCCGAAGCAGAGTAGTTTATATCAAAAACTGGCAGATGCATTTCAGTGTCAGGTTTCTTATCTTATGAATGATAATGAAACCGTGTGCTTGGGTAATGATGAGCCAAGTGAATATGCTGGTGCTAAACAGGCAAGGCAGATTCTTGAACAGGTAGCTGCTTTATTTGCCAGTGGAACTATGACCAATGAGGACAAAACTATTTTCATGGATGAGATGACGAGACTTTATCTGGCATCAAAAAAGAACAGAAGAAAATGGTAAGAAGAAATGAACTGTTTTGTTTTCTTGCTTGATAGAAAAGAAGAATAGAACGTATAATAGTGTTAATGATCCAGAGAAGATTGCTCTGGAAATAGAATTATTCGTACCAGTGGTGCGAGTATAGAGTAGGAGTGAAAGAATGGTAGAAGATACTATGTTTTCCGGGGAATCGAAAAATATTGAGTACAAGGTATCCTTACCTGATAAAAGTGAAAAGTACATGAAGACAATCGTAGCTTTTGCCAATA
Organism: Bariatricus sp. HCP28S3_D3; assembly: GCF_052065755.1. Lineage (NCBI taxonomy): Bacteria > Bacillati > Bacillota > Clostridia > Lachnospirales > Lachnospiraceae > Bariatricus > Bariatricus sp. HCP28S3_D3. The sequence goes on from NZ_JBQHTK010000035.1 coordinate 15,002, forward strand.
CACAAGGTGGCAAGCTGATTGTTGGAGTAGATGATAAAACACACCAGATTGTTGGTGTGGAAAATGATGTGTTGTTTCAGCTGATGGATGGAATTGCCAATGCAGTTTCTGATTCCTGTGTGCCACAGATCATTCCTGATATTGAGCCACAGACAGTAGACGGGAAAACGGTCATTGTTGTATCAGTAGAAGCTGGAAAGAACAGACCGTATTATCTAAAATCAAAGGGAAAAGATAATGGCACTTATATCCGTGTAGCAGGTACATCAAGACAGGCATTTCCGGAGAAGATAAAAGAACTGGAAATGGAAGGGGCCAGAATCTCATGGGATGAGCTTACTTGTGTGGGTTATCCTGTTTCAGAGGAAGCAACAGAGAAACTTTGTCAGGATATTGAAAAGTTCCGGAAGAAAGCAGGAATGTCAGAACATTCTGTAAAGAAAGAGCAGCTGATAAACTGGAAAATTTTGAAGCAGAGCGAGGGACAGCTTCTGGCAACGAATGCCTATGCGTTGCTGACATCGGATTATTTTTCATTCTCCAAAACACAATGTGCGGTATTCAAGGGAACAGATCGTGCAATGTTTCTGGATAAGAGAGAATTTACAGGACCAATCTATACACAAATCGAAGAAGCAGTAGATTTTGTATTGAGAAATATTCGGCTTGGAGCAACAATTGACGGATTGGTGCGAAAAGAGAAATATGAGTTACCACCGGAAGCAATCAGGGAAATGATTATTAATGCCCATTGTCACCGTAACCTATTAGATGAATCCTGTATTCAGGTCGCAGTTTATGATGACAGATTGGAGGTGACATCTCCGGGTGGATTATATAACGGATTAACTTATGAGGAAGTCATGAATGGTCATTCGAAGATCAGGAATAAAGGCATTGCCAATATATTCAGTCAGATGGGACTTGTAGAGGCATGGGGAAGCGGAATAAAAAGAATCCTTAATGCTGCAGAAGAGTATGGACTTCCAAAGCCGAGATTTCAGGAATTTGATAATATGTTTCGGGTAGAGTTGTTCCGAGTCAATCCAATAACTGACCAAGCTAACCAAGCTACTAACCAAGCTAACCAAGATTTAGAGAGATTAGACCAAGTGGAAGATGAAAATGTACTGAGTGAGAAAGAAATAGAAATTCTGAATCTTGTACGTATGCAACCTTCAATCACGCAGAAAGAAATGGCTAATGCGTTAGATTGGAATCTTGCTAGTGTGAAGTATTATATAACCAAATTGAAGGAAAAGAATTATCTGAAGAGGCAGGGAAGTAGCCAAAAAGGGAAATGGGTGATATTAACAAAACGAGATTGACACTTGTATCAATTCGTGTTAAACTATGAAATGTAAGGAGGAGAGAAAGATGCCTAGAAAACCATCATTAGACGGCAAAGATTCTAGTCTGAGAATTAGGATGTCACCAGAGCAAAAAGAAAAGCTAGTATCTTATGCAGAGAGACATTATCAGACTATGAGTAATGTAATATTCCAGGCGTTGGACATTCTTTACGCAAGAGAAGTACAACAAAATAATAAAGAGTAAAATGGAGTTATTTTGGAGTTTATTTCTTCATAAGCGGTGCGAAAAACACAAAAACAGAACGCACGTTCGAAATATAAACCTCTAATAACAGCCTTTGCGTGTCATGAAACGCAGTCCGCAAAGGAGTTTGAATAATGAAAAAAATCTGAGAACCCGCATAAACAGGGCGTTTGAGAGACATCAAGGTTCTATTTGATAACAAAATGATAACACTGGATATTTTGGTATTATTTATCAGGTATCCAGTGGTTATCAGGTAATATGTGTGAAACCGACAAAAAAGGTCTTACTGAATTGAGTGAAATCAATTTGGTAAGGCCTTTTTTCGTTTGCCATGCATCCGTAAGGAGTTGCCTGTGGCAAGTCCTGAGGTGGTTTTTATTTTGCGTTTTTCGGGTAATTGTACCGCCACTGGTCATATTCTTCTTTGGTGATTTCCCCGGATTTTAGTTTTTCTGCCTGTTCCTGCCATGCATGGAACATATCAAACATAGAAAGGTAGGTGGTTCCCTTGGATTTATCTAATCGGAGGCAGAGTTCTCCGTCAATCTCTCCGATATGAAGTCCGTAAAGATCTTCTAATGTAAATAAGGTGTGCATCAGTCCTACATAACTGTCAATGTCCGGGACTGCCAGTGCATGGGGAGATACATCGAAAATGTCAGCCAGTGCATTCAGATAGTTTTCCTTCGGGCTGCGTGCGCCTTTTTCGTACTGTGCAATGCGGACATCAGCCTGAGATTCGCTGAATCCCAGCTGCTGACCTAAATATTTCTGTGTGAATCCACGCAGAAGTCGGAAATGGTGAATTCTTTCTCCTATTGCCATATTCATTCTCCTGTCTGTCTATTGATAAATTGAGTATAGCATATATGTATAGTGCAGACAAGAAGAAACCATACAAAAAAGTATAGAATTTTTGTTTCAAAACACTTGACCAATACAAAAAAGTATAGTATTATGCAGACTATACAGAAATGTATAGTGCAAACAAAGGAGGGATTTTACAATGAGTAAAATGTTTATGAATGTAAAAGAGGTCATGGAAGTTCTGGAGGTATCGGAATCCTACGCTTATAAGCTGATGAAGAGACTGAACAGGGAATTACAGGCGATGGGATGTCAGACAATCGCAGGAAAAGTTGACCGGAAGTATTTTTACGAGCAGTTTTATGGAACAAGATCGAACGATGGGAGGAATTAGGAATGGCAATTTACAAGAATGAAAGCAATAACACTTGGTACGTCATGGCAAGGTATCAGGACTGGACCGGTGAACGTAAGCAGAAATGCAAAAGAGGATTTGCAACAAAAAGGGAAGCTGCACAGTGGGAGCAGCAGTTCATCCTCCAGAAGAAAGCCAGTATGGATATGGAACTGGAGAGCTTCTGCAAATTATATGAGGAAGATGTGAGACCAAGGCTGAAAAAGAGTACCTGGCTTACAAAGGAAAATATTATCAAGTCCAAGATTTTACCGTATCTGGGAAAAAGAAAGGTGTCAGAAATCACCGCAAAGGATGTTTTGGACTGGCATAATGAACTTCGCAAATTAACAAGCCGGAGAGGAAAACCATTATCTCCTACTTATCTGAAAACGATTCATGGACAGTTGAGTACAATTTTCAATCATGCGATCAAATTTTATGATCTGAGTACAAATCCAGCAAGGAAAGCAGGCACAATCGGCTCAGAGGAAAGTAAGGAAATGCTTTTTTGGACAAAGGCAGAGTACAAGCAATTCTCGGAAGAAATGATGGATAAACCTCTGTCCTATTATGCGTTCCAGTTACTTTACTGGTGCGGAATCAGATCCGGGGAGCTTTTGGCTCTAACTCCTGCGGACTTCAATTTCCAGAAGAGAACGCTGCGGATTAACAAATCTTATCAGCGTCTAAAAGGAGAAGATGTGATTAGCACGCCAAAGACAAAGAACAGTATCCGTACTGTGACGATGCCGAAGTTTCTATGTGACGAAATGCAGGATTGTCTGAAGTTATATTACAGCCTGCAGCCGGATGACCGTATTTTCCCGGTAACAAAATATTATCTGAACCATGAAATGGAAAGAGGATGTAAAGCAAGCGGTGTGAAAAAAATTCGTGTGCATGATCTTCGGCACAGCCATGTCTCTTTGCTGATTAACATGGGTTACACTGCACTGGCAATCGGGAAAAGGGTTGGTCATTCAGCGGAAAAAATTACTTACCGGTATGCACATTTGTTCCCGTCTGTACAGCAGGATATGGCAGATCAGTTGGATGCAGAAAACATGAATGAAGAATCAAATGATAGGGAAGGAGGACTTGCGTATGTCAGCTAAATGTCTGGATAAACAGGGGCGTTGGAGAAATAAAACGGTAGCGTTTCGGGTATCACCGAAAGAAGATGAACTTCTGGAAACGGCAGTCAGATTGTCCGGTCTGACCAAACAGGATTATATTATCCGAAGATTGCAGGAAAAAGAGGTTGTAGTGACAGGAAATCCGAGAGTGTATAAAGCGTTGAAGAATGAGCTTGCAAAGGTTCTGAATGAGCTGAAACGTTTGAAAAAGGGTGATAATGTGCCGGAGGATTTACTGGAAGTGATCCGGCTGATCACAATCACGATGAATGGCATGAAGGAAGAATAGAAAAAGCCTTTAAGTGTCGGCAAACACCTAAAGGCAGGGATTTGGTAGAATACTCACCCAAAAACTTTCTATGGGTATTCTATCAAAATCTCCGCTTCCTTTCAATGGGAAAATAAGGAACGATGGAAACGAACAAAGTAGAGATAAAGAAAACAGAAATAAAAAGGATGGAGCCGGATCTGAAACTGATTAACATGGAAACGGTGGAAGTAGAGCAGATTGAATGGCTGTTTTACCCGTTTATCCCTTTTGGAAAAGTAACGATTATTCAGGGAGATCCCGGTGAAGGATTCTGCCGGAGCAAGAACAGGCAACCGAGGAAAAGACTAGAGCAGAAATAGTGGCTGATTCTGATGTGAAATTATCGGAAAGTCCAATAGAGCCTGTGAATGTTATTTACCAGACTGCAGAGGATGGACTGGGCGATACGATTAAGCCGAGACTTCTGGCAGCTGGTGCAGACTGTTCCAGAGTACTGGTCATTGATGACCGGGAACAGCCACTTACTATGCTGGATATTCGGTTGGAGGAAGCTATTGTCCAGACAAAAGCCCGTCTGGTGGTATTAGACCCGATACAAGGCTTTCTTGGTGCAGAGGTGGATATGCACCGGGCAAATGAAATCCGCCCACTGATGAAACGCGTGGCAGTGCTTGCAGAGAAATATCACTGTGCAATAATTCTGGTCGGGCATATGAACAAAAACAGTAATGGCAAGTCTTCTTACCGTGGATTGGGTTCGATTGATTTTCAGGCGGCAGCCAGAAGCGTGCTAATCGTGGGGCGAATTAAGGATGAACCGGAAATCCGTGTGGTATGTCACGTGAAAAGTTCCCTTGCACCAGAAGGGAAGTCCATAGCATTCCGTCTGGATAAGAAGACGGGTTTTGAATGGATCGGGGAATATGACATCAGCGCAGATGATCTGCTCAGTGGTGACAGCAGAGGGCAAAAAAGCCGGAAGGCAAAGGAGTTCCTTCTGGAAATATTGGCTAACGGTGGCATGGCACAGAAAAAGATTGAAGAGGAAGCGGAAAAGCGTGGAATTAGGAAGAAAACCCTACGAAACGCAAAACTGGAACTGGAAATTGATTCTGTAAAACGTGGAAATCAATGGTTCTGGATGCTGTCAGAATAAAAAGAAGATGGCAAGATGACCATTTCTTAAGAACAGGGCATCTTGCCACCTTGAAAGGAGCAAGAAATGAAGAATGTACAGATTCCACAGGAATTATTTATGAAACTGCTTCGGTATCATCTGCTTGACGATGATAGTTGCACGGAAGAAGTAAAAAACGGATTGGAGCAGAAAATGAATGCTATGGTGGAACGGGAATTATATACGAGATCCAAAACTGCCCCGACGGAGGAGGAACGAGAAAAAGCCCGGCAGGAATATCTGGAAAGGCGTGGAATACCGGAAGAATTCCATTGGTAGTTCTTTCCTGACTGCAATAGGACAGGGGCGTGGCACGCTCCTGTATCGTTGGCAGACAAGGAAAAGTAGCAGATGTGAGGACGTAAGTTTTTGGCATTGCGGAAAGGGAGCCCTGTTTCAGGGCATCCTTGGCGAGTGATTTTGAGTTTAATCCGATTGGAAGGGAGAATGAAAATGAGAGAAGGAAGACTTGGTTACAACAGCAGCAACGGAAGATATGGCATTTTGTCATCGGATTTATGGATCGATACTGGATTGCACTGTGGGGAATGCCTGGAAGTGCTGGTAGATGATAAGTGGGTGCCGACCAGAATGGAAATGAATATAGCAAGGGAATGGTATCTGGTGGGAACACCGTACTGTGGAGATCTGGAATATGTTCGGGCGAGAATACCAGAATAAATCAGTCAGACGAGTAACGCAGAAGCAATCCGACCAACGGGAGGTATAGGTCTTCGCTCCGCTTCGGTCGGTGCATAACAGACGTCCCCCGGACGTCTTGCACCCCCGTAGGGCGCAAGGGTACTTTTGATGGACGGTACGGCTGTCGAAAGTGCTTTTGCGTTACTTTTGACAAAAGTAACAAAACCGCCGTATCCGGCGAAGATTTCTTTTTGCCGTATCCGGCATTTTTATAAGCGAGGGAGGTGAGAATAGTGGAAATGAAAAGAACGATTAGCGGTATGATTGGAAAAGGTTCTATTGCCCACAATGAGAGAAAGTTTATTGCAGAAAACGTAGATGCTGCCCGTACAATCCGAAATGTGGTATTGCAGTCAGAAAATGTGAAGGACATCTATCATGAATTATTTGATGAAGCAATCGAACGGTATAACGCAAAACAGAAACGGAAAGACCGGAAAATTGAAGATTATTATGAGCACATCCGAACTGGGAAACAGGAGAAAGTTTTCCACGAAGCAATCTTCCAGATTGGAAATAAGGATGATACCGGATGTTTAAGTCGGGAAGGGCAGATTGCCAGACTGGCATTGCTTGATTTTGCAAAAGACTTTCAAAAGAGAAACCCACAGTTCCGGGTATTCGGTATATATCTGCATATGGATGAGGCGACACCACATCTTCATATTGATTTTGTGCCGTATGTAACTGGAAGTAAACGTGGGCCGGATACAAGAGTATCCATGAAACAAGCATTGGCATCCAGAGGATTTATCGGAAAGGGCAGGGAAAATACAGAATATAATCAGTGGATGGAATCGGAAAAACAAGAGCTGGCGAAGATCGCAGAAAGATATGGGATGATCTGGGAGCAAAAAGGTACACACCGGGAGCATCTGGATGTCTTAAATTTCAAAAAGAAACAGCGTGAACAGGAAGTGGCAGTTCTGGAAAAGCAGAAAGCACAGCTGCAGAAGGAAACGGCTGCTTGCCATGAATTGGCAGGTAATCTCCATGAGGAATTGAAGCAGACTGGGGATGAACTGCAGAAAAAGAAAGCAGAGCGTGCTCAGGTTGAAAAAGCAGCGGAACAGGCGAAAGCAACTGCCGATAAATATGAGAAAAGTCTGAAAAAAGTAAAAACTATTGCAAAAGATATCCAGAAATATGCCGGTGAATTCTCGAAACCAGTTGATGAGGTACTCCCAGAGGCTGGGATGCTGGAAAGTGCCAAGAGTTACCGGGATAAAAAAGCATTTCCGATAATCAGTGAACTGAAAGAGCTGCTATATGGTTTGTACCTGAAATATATTCAAGTAAAAGAGCAGTTAGATCAGGTCGTTTATAAGTATGACAGGTTGAAAAATTCTAATCATATATTAGCAGAGCAGAAACAGGAATTGTTGAATGAAAATTCCGTTCTGTGGGAAGAAAATAAGGATTATCGACGATTAAAACGTGCAGTTGGAGAAGAACGTTCCGAATATCTCATTCTAAACGAAAAAAGCAGAGAGATGGCTGAGAAAAACAGAAGAAAAGAAAATAAGCGATCGCATGACCGAGGCGCAAGATAAGGAGGATTGACGCTATGGAAAAACATATTTACGATGAAAAGAATGGTCTGGGTTACACTTTGTATGGGGATTATTATCTGCCGGATCTGGAGTTACCTGAAGATGAAGAAGCACATTATGGGAAGTATGGAATGCTCCGGAAAACTTATCTCAAGGAGCACAGAAAAGCGTACTATCAGATGTTGATTCGGCAAGGGAAGCTTAATAAACATCTGAACAAGGTAGATCGGGAAGCGCATGAGCGGATGGATATTCTGGTGGCACAGATGGCAGAAAAACAGGGAGTTACAGAACTGTTTAAAGCAGAACAGCCGATGCTGTGGGTAAGAAAGATGAATGGAATAAGGACTGCAGCAGAGGAAATGGTGCTTACAGAGATTGTATATGGGTAAGAAGTAAGACAGGTGTATAATATTACCAGAGGGGAAAGATTTATTTCCTCTATTATTAAAAAAAATAAAGTTTATTTGGGGATATTTTGAAAAACTGTACGTCTAATCTATGTAAATGAAAATTGCCGGCCGGCTAAAGAAGGTGGTGTTAAAGTGACCAAAGAGGAATTAGGGACGTTGATTCTCAATTCAGAGAGACAATTGTATTCTACTGCCAAAACAATTTTAATTAACGATCAAGATTGTGCGGATGCTATTCAGGAAACGATTGTTAAGGCATTTTCAAAGATTGGAACTTTGAGAAATGACAAATATGCCAAGACATGGTTGATTCGTATATTGATCAATGAGTGTTATACTCTTTTGAGAAAGTCGAGTAAACTTGTTTCTTTGGAAGGGATGAGTGAAATGACAGAAATTGAGGCAGATCAGAAAACTGACTACAGCGACTTGTACAGAGCCGTAAATTCTTTGAAAGAAGAATTACGAATGCCAGTTATTCTGTACTATATTGAGGATTTCAACATAAAAGAGATTGCGCAGATTCTTGAGATAACCGAGGGAGCAGTTCAAAAAAGGCTTGCCAGAGCACGGGGAAAACTTAAGCGTAATTTACAGGAAAGTGAGGCGTTGACAGTATGAGGTTAGAAGATATGAAAAAAGATATTCCTGAAACTCCGGAGTTCATCCACACGATGATTCAAAGCGAAGTGAAAAAACAGCTTCAGGACACGAAGGTGGTTAATATTCAGACAAGAAGAGTGAAAAAATGGACAGGTGCCAGAGTGGCTGCAGCAATAGCCGTATGTGTATTGGCTACATCGACCATAGCCTATGCAGGTACCAAATTATATCATATGTTTTTAGAAAAACAAGGAGCCTACAGTATCGTAACTGGAATTAAGGCGGATGGCAGCACAGGGAAAATTAATCTTCCTGAAAAAATTCATGATATAGATATCTCAGCAGGATATATTCCAGAAGGTATGGAATGGATTGATGAATTACATCTGGAATATCCTGAGCATGATCGAACCGGAGGATTCAGCTTTGCATCTGTGCTTTTAGACGAGGATGATTTGAGCAAAGTAATGCAAGATAAGAATGTTGTTGACTGTGAGGAAAGAACTTTTGGCAATTATGAAGGTGTATACCTCAAATATAATGACCTGGCAGAGGATGGGTCTTTTAATCAAAGGATTTATCTCCTTTGCCCAGATGTATATCGTGTAATTACTGTTTATATCGGTGATGATATTTCAAAAGAGGATGCCATTAAAGTGGTTGAAAACCTTGTAATCACTGAAAATGATACAATGATTGAAACAGCTGGTTTGTATACGTGGAGCGAAATGGTATCCCCTGAGGAATCATCGGGACAAGAAGTGATGACTTCCATTGCAGATAATAAATTGCCAATGCATCAGATTGGTGAAACATTTAATATGTTAGCATATGGTGAAGACAGCGATGGCAACTATATTGAAGATAATAATATTTCAGTTTGTGTTGATTCGGTTCACGTGGAAGACGATCTGCAGATGCTTGGTCAGAATAATGTGCCGGAAGAATGGATGACTGCAGTCGGAGCAGATGGAAAAATAGTAAACAATACGCTGTCTTATATTAAGTCTGGTGATGGTGTTAATACTGTGGATGAGATTGTAAAAACAGAAAGCATGAAACAAAAGCTGGTTTATGTGACAGTCACTTATACCAATAAGACAGATAAAGAAATAAATCATTTGCTTTATCTTGGTACTTTAATGTTAATGAACCATGAAGATGGAATATATCAAATTTGTAATCAGGCAGAACTCTCTGGTGAAGACTGCGATCGTGTCATCTGGGATGGCGTTGCACATACAGCGGAAATGACATATTACAGCGTATCTGAGGATTATGGAAACGGAGGAAATTATATTTCTTCCTTAATGCCAGGCGAGAGTAAACAGGTGAATATGGCATGGATCGTGAATGAGAATGAGCTGAATCATATGTATCTTAATCTTAACGGTGAAGGTGGAGCATTTCAGTTTTCAGATTCTATGTTAAAATCAGGATTGGTGGACATATATCAGTAATGAAAATCTTATTATAGAGAAGAGGCTGTCCGTAGTGGGCAGCTTCTTTTAGGTAGAAAAAGCATAGTTTGAATAAAGCTGTAAAAATCCACGTTGAATTTTACAGCTTTTTGTGTATAATATAAATAGTAGAAACAATATAAAATCAAGGAAGGAGCTGAAAGAATATGGCTAATATTTTACCAGTATCTGATTTGAGAAATTATAATGAAGTCCTGAAAAACTGTCGCAAAGGTGAACCTGTATATCTTACTAAGAATGGCAGGGGACGGTTTGTTGTGCTTGATATAGAAGATTATGAGCGTGATCGTGCAGAGAAAAAGCTATTAATGAAGTTGCAGGAGGCAGAGGAGACAGTCAAAGACGGAGAAGGTTGGCTTAGCTTGGACGAATTAAAAGCACTTGTAGGGGAGTAAATTATGCTGAAATTACGAATTAACCCATTGGTTGCAACGGATTTAAAAGAAATTCGTGATTACATTGCTGAGGATAATGCAGAATATGCTGCAAAGATGATCAAAGAAATTTACTGTAAATTTGAAAATATTCAGATGTTTCCGGGGATAGGTGCAGATCTCTCCAAAAGAGTCAGTTTCCGAACAGATTACAAGTATGCGGTTTGGGAAAATTATGTAATCATTTATAAAGTGGGGGAAGAGTATGTAGAGATTTACCGGGTGGTAAATCGGTATCGGGATATTACAAAAGTTTTTGAATAAACCATATTATTACCGAACAAAGGAGAAAAACTATGGATGTCTCATCAACAATATTTCAACCAATTTTTGAAGGAGTGAAACAGTATGTTGTTCCACTGTTTCAACGTTCTTATAGTTGGAATAAGAAAGAATGGTTAACATTGTGGGAGGATTTGAAAGAATTGTATGATTCTGAAAATCCAAGGCAACATTTTATGGGATCTATTGTGACAATCCCTGCAAAGTCTGTACCAGAAGGAGTAGCAAAGTTTCTGCTTATTGATGGGCAGCAAAGAATTACAACTGTTTATTTAATATTAATGGCAATTGGAGATTTATATTGTGAACGTGGAGAACAAGAAAAATATGAAGAAATTAAGAATATTTATCTGGTAAATCCATATAAGCATGGCAATGATTATTATAAGTTATTACCTACGCAAATTGATAGAAGTGCGTTTAAAAGAATAATTAATTCACCACAAGAAAAGATTGAACATGGTATGTGGGAAGCGTATATGTTTTTTAAACGTAAATTGTCTTTAAATATTGATTTGGATAGAATAAAAACAATAATTACAACGAAATTATCTATAGTTAGTATTGTTTTGGATGCAACGGATAATCCATATTTGGTATTTGAAAGTTTAAATCACAAAGGGAAGCCACTATCGGTAGCTGATTTGATACGAAATTATGTTTTCATGAATATTCATGTTGATCATCAAGAAGATATATATAATGATATATGGAAACCAATGCAAGATCGACTTGGGGATACAATACCTGAATTTGTCAGACATTATTTAACCATGAATGGAGACTATATTAATACAGGAGATGTATATAATGTCTTAAAGGAGAGAATAGATACGGTTGGGGTTGAGGAATGTTTAAAAGAACTTGAAAAGTATTCTAAGTTCTACAGTATCTTTTTAAATCCGGAGAAAGAGAAAAATGAAAAAATTCGTAAAGAATTGCTTATATTAAAAAGATTAGATATATCAACATCCTATCCGTTATTACTAAATTTGTATAATTTATATTCAGAAGGAAATATATCTGCGGACGAATTTGAGGGGATGCTATGTGTGATTGAAAACTACATTATTCGAAGATTTGTATGCGGTGTTCCTTCAAATCAGTTGAATAAAGTATTTCCTCAAGTATATATTCAGATGAAAAAGATAGAAAAAGGTAGTTATTTGGATAAATTGAAAACTGTTTTACAAGCAAAAAATTATCCCAAAGATTATGATTTTCGTGAAAATCTTAAAACAGCAAAATTGTATGGAAATGGAGATAGGATAAAGAAAACGAAAATAATATTGGATAGAATAGAGCAATCATACGAACACAAAGAAATGAGCGATTTAGATGAATTAACAATAGAACATGTAATGCCTCAAACACTTACAGATGAGTGGAAAATTCATTTGGGTGATGATTGTGAACAAACATATGAGCTATACTTGAACACTTTGGGAAATTTAACATTAACTGCTTATAATTCTGAACTTTCAAATGGTAGTTTTAAAAGAAAGTGTGAGATATATAAAGATTCTCATTTGGATATGAATAGATATTTTCAAAATATAGAAAAATGGACAGCCTATGAAATTAAAAAGAGAGCAGGCGTATTGGCAAGTAAAATTTTAAAAATATATCCTTATTTTGGAGAAACAATAAGTGGACGTGATATAGAAAACGTGACAGGAACAAAACCGTATTCGTTGATTGTTCTTGGACAAGAATTTAATGTCAATTCTTGGACAGATGTATTGTTTTACACTCTACAGGTGGTATCTGATCTTGCACCAGATAAATTAGAGTTAATAGAAAATGATTATCCATCACTTCTAGGAAGAAGGGCAGATTTGTTTAGACGTCCGAAAGAATTGGCAAACGGATACTTTTATGAGGCTGGTTTAAGTGCTGTTCATATTTATAATTTTTGCAAGCAGTTAGTTAATATTATGGAATTATCTCAAGATGAATGGGACGTTGCAGTGGTAAATTCATAATAAGTGATAATATTTACATGATAACAAATTGATAACACCGTTCAGTACAGTCTATGGACTTAGGACAGTGGAACACATATAAAACCAAATAGAACCATAATTCCTATACGGAAATGTATAGTGATAAGGATTTATTTGCGAGCTTGAATAGGATTTTGCAAAAATAGACCCAGTATTTATGCGGGTTCCAAGCAAATTCCGTTATTTTTTGGCAACGGATTGGCAACGTTCTTGCAATATCCGTTGAATAAAATTGCATTTCTATAACATAAAAACCTTACTGATGAACTGTTTCCAAAATTGGAAAGAGTAGTCAGTAAGGTTTTTTTCTTTTAAGATAAACTGATTTGGCAATATAGCTTACCAAGAGAGTTTGTTTGGATGTAGCGTTGGGTTTGGCTACCGGTTGAACTGCTGATGGTCATAGATTTGGTAGCTGAATCCAATAATCCCAAAGCAATTAGTCTGTCTGCTTTGTAGACAGGACATTGGGAGGTATCAGATACTTGCAAATGGTAAATATCGTATAAAAGCCTTAAATCCGACATAAATAGACGGGAGGTGATATCTGAGAATTCACAAAAGGTATCCCAGTCTATAGTTTCATTTACATATGCACGATAAAACTTTCCCAAAAGTTCAGACTTTTTTAATTCAATGCAGTTTGCGCCCTCTGGCGGTCGCAAATGCGTTTTTCAACGGCCGCTATGCGGAGCAGAACGGCCGCTCGTATTTAGTTGATTGTTGATAAGTTATCGTATGTTTATC
>NZ_JBQHTK010000036.1:0-28128 GCF_052065755.1 Bariatricus sp. HCP28S3_D3
CTTACTGTTTTTAGGTTTGTTAAATCTGTCGATTCAACCGTTCTTGAAAAATCTCTTAAAGAATTTTCAGGGTTGTTGTCTATTGTTTAGTTATCAATGTTCTTTCTTCTCCGTCTCGCGACAGCTATATTAGATTATCACATCTTCAAGCTTCTGTCAAGACTTTTTTATTTTTCTTTTTTTGCCGATCCGTTCTTCAGAACTCTGTTCTTCAGAGCGACAGCTTAAATAGATTATCACATCTCTCGACGTTTGTCAACAACTTTTTTCTTATCAGACTTCTGCATGCCGCCCCCTGGCCTCTGTCTCAGCCCTTTCGGAAATCAGTTATGACCCGCTGCCCGGCCCCTCATTTCTGATTCCTGTCCGGTCAACGAGTCATATCTTACCACTTACTTCCTTAATTGTCAATGTTTTTTCTCTTTTTTATTTTTTTCATGCAATTCAGATAGTTTAATATAGATTTTTCCAGTTACATTATATATTTTTTTATAACCGTACAATTTCCTGTATCTATCTAAATACAGTTATTAATTTCATTATGTAATTATGTTCGTATAATAATGTCAGAAATTCATCTTCACGAATCATTCCCATAAGTGTTTTTCCAATCTCAGTCGTATATAATAATGTGATTCCTACAAAAATAACCCCAACAATAATCAAGGAAATAGATGCACCTACAAGCATTCCTGCCAATCTGTTCAGGATTCCCAGAACCGGCAGCTCAGTAACGAAATCCAAAGCAAATACGATTGCTCTTACAACGATTGTCACAATAACAAATGTTCCCAAAAAGGAGATAATATCAATAACCAGCTTAGCAAAATATTTGCTGATATATTCCATGAAAGTAGTGGCTCCCAATGCACGATAAACTTCGCTGTTGTTATTGCTCAAAAGCAATTCTTTAAACACATCCGGAATATCGGATCCCTCAATTGCCGCAATCTGAGCCTGGCGCGGTATCTCCGCATCATTCAGAATTTCCGCTGCTTTTTCCTGCGTATGTCCCTCCAGAATTCCTGCGGAAATTCCATATTTTGCGAGATCCTCACCCGATACCTTTCCATCCACAATATCCTGCACTGTAATTCCCGCCGTCGCCAACTGTTCTTCTGTAACTCCCGCTCCAGCCAGTACTGCTCTCACCTGTTCTTCCGTCAATCCCTCTGCTGTCTGTCCTCCGGAAATTAATTTTGTAACAGTATGAATGCATTGTTTTTCCAACATTTCATCCACCGGAGTAAGGGAAATGACTGCCTTACTCACATAAGGCGTAGCAACAAATACCACCGCAATCGTAAAAAGCGTCGCAACTAATGACACCGCAATCCGCACGGCCCCTCTTACAAATCCGACAAGTACTCCTACTAATAAGATACCAACAACTATAATCAATAACCAATTCATACGCACTCCTATTTCACCAGACGAATTTCTTCTATACCATCGGCGTTCATCACTAAGTATTTATTTATTCCCTGAAGTGGCAGGATCTCCATAATCTCTTTATCCATCTCCCCTTCAAATTTTTTTACCCCAAGTTCAGAATAAATCAAACTCTTCTTTCCATCATACATGATAACATTGCCATTTGAAACTTTAATATTACTGTACTCCCCTTCAAAATCTCTGGACAATGCCAGATTACCGGACATATTATAAAGTCTCAGTTCATAGCCTTCTGTTCCCACATTTTGTAATATAAATCCAATATATTCTTTATCATAGAAAACACTTTTTATTTCTTTTTCAATTTCCACTGTTTTTGACAATTCCGGCTGATTTGTACCTCTGTAAATCAAGAACGCCCCATCACCGATAAGGACTGATGTTTTATTGTTTGCGAAAAAAGATACAGGAATTACCTGGTTTTTATAAATCTCTTCTGCCACCGGCACACCGTATTCTTCGTCAGTATTTGCAAAATCATAATACGCCACTCGAGTCGCCTCTACTCCATCTACTACGCATAAATAAGAAATCTGAAGTATCGTTCCATTCGGCGAAAGCGACATCCCGATTGGATAACCTTGTCCACTCAAGGAAGTTCTGTGCTCAACCAGTACATTCCCTGCCGCATCATAACACACTACTTGCGGTGTACTCTCATTTTTGAGCAGTACACTTACAATTCCATTTTCCGAAATTGCGAACTGTTCTATTGGATAATTTGTGTGAATTTCACCACGAAGTCCTTTCTTATCAAATACATAAATATCATTTCCTCCTCGATCTGCCGTCGCTGCAGAATTGCCAGCTACATGCACCAAAGGATTCTTGATCTGATAAGGCTGATTCCACTGTTCCTCTCCTTTTTTATTCAGAAAAGCAATTCCATCACGACTATACTTCAATACTCCCGTTGAGAACTGCACATAGCTGCCGCCATTATTTCCTCCGCTTCCATACTCCTGCATCACCCTTGTCTGGCCATATGTCTGCACCTCGATCAAAAGAAATGTACTGATAACCGCCGCCAAAATCGTTAAAATCGTTAAAATTCCTTTTCTCCGTATACGGCGTCTGTGCACCTTTATTTTTTCCTGCAGATCCCCCATAGGATCTCGTAACTCTACTATAACTCCCATATCGTGTCCTTTTTCTTTCCGTCATTTATTATATAGTATATCACTTTCTGCTCTAGGGCAGCAATAATTTCTGTCCAATGAAGATCAAATTCCCGTCCTCAAGCCCATTCATCCTGCAGATAGCATCTACATGTCCGATATCACCGTAAACTCTTTTACTGATCTTAGCAAGCGTATCGCCCTTCTGTACAATGTAAATATCTTCACTCATCTCCTGGATCGTACTGGAAGCCGTATTGCCTGCTATATCCGCCTGTGCCCCATCTAAATTTCCTGAAGTATCGTCTGACGTTTCTCCCCCATCCCCTTCTCCCTGATTCTCATTTTCAGGCTGTGCTGTACTTTCTTCTTCTCCGCTCGGATTCTCCGGTTTTTTCTCTTCCATCATAGCTGTGACACTGTCTCCGGAAGCTGAGGCCTCTGTGGTCTCTTCAGTACCAGATCTTTCTTCATTTCTTGCAACACTTTCTTTTATATCTTCCACAGATGACTGAACGGAACGCATTTTATCATAATTATTGATCGTCGTAACTCCCATCACCAATACAACAAGAACCAGAAAGACACTGGCCGCATACATAAATCTGGAATTACGCTTTTGTTCCTGAAACTCAAATCTTTCTTTTACAATATTACGAAACTCCTTTGCAGCCTTATCTTCCACAGCTTCACTGGGAGTCACGCCGATCTGTTTTCTTGCGCTTACCATATAATTCTGCATGGCCGGATTTTTTTCATAATAAATATAGTGGCCTCCTATCGGCATCAGCTCACCATATTTATGTGCGAAAAACAACTCATCTGTCCCCGATGGTTCTTTCAAAATCAAAACCGTCCCACTTTTACCAAAATACTGCTCATGCAGTTGCCGCAAATTACTATTTAATACGGCAGGATATCCCGGAAGACTTATGAACCATCCAAGCATCTCTCTTCCACCGAAATACTCACTGCAATCTTCCCGAGCTTTCTCCCATGTCTCCCTTGCGATCACAATATCCATTCCATCGATCCCTATCTCTTCCAT
Organism: Bariatricus sp. HCP28S3_D3; assembly: GCF_052065755.1. Taxonomy (NCBI): domain Bacteria; kingdom Bacillati; phylum Bacillota; class Clostridia; order Lachnospirales; family Lachnospiraceae; genus Bariatricus; species Bariatricus sp. HCP28S3_D3. Next base: position 3,622 of record NZ_JBQHTK010000036.1, read on the forward strand.
ACGGACCGCACCGGAAATATACACAACCTCCTGATCATCTGATCTCACTATACGACCGACCAGGAACGCCCCCACCGGTTCCTCATCTGTATTTTCACAAATCTGGCTCAAAAAGGTATCTACATAATCTTCTACATAAATCTTTGGAGTATCACTTACATTTCCTATCTGACGTACGTTTTTGGGAAATCTGTTTTCCATATACTCTCACCTCATCAAAATAATTATTTGGCTTATGATAGCATATGGAAATCAATTATTTTATCGCTTTGTGTCTATCAGATAATTAAAATACTCGACAAGCCGGGACAAATCTCTTCGAATTCTTGTTGTATCTGCATTTTTTCGCCGACTTGTCTCGCATCCTCCACAATATTTGTCTGTCAGGGTCGTAATCCAGGCTTCTCTGGTATGTGGGATTGTAAAAAATGTAACCGGCCACATATGACTTCGTATAATATCACGTTCAATGTCATTCAGATCAAAAAATTTTTCCGCATTCTTCAATGCTGTTTCAGGATGTGTCAGACCGTGAAAATGGTCCCCTGTTTTTCTGGCATGTGTATGCCAATCATATAAAAACAGGTCATGCAGCATTCCTCCTCTGGCCGCCGAACGTGCATCCAGCTTAAAAAAGCGGCACCATTGATAATTATAATATGCGACGTGCATACAATGCTGATAACAATTACTGCTACCGTGGTGCGGATACAATTTCATACGGAGCACCACCGGATGTTCTGCAACATCACGGATACAATCATAGAATTCCTTATTCCATTCACGGCGGAGTTTCTGAAGACGCCCTGCCATTCTTTTTCGGAAAGCCTGCATAATTTCCTCCCTCACTCTTTCCATAAAGAGCTGCATTTTTTTGACATTGTTAGTATACCAGAATAGCCGCATTTTCTATAGTATTTTTGATAAATTTAGGAAAAACATAAGATTTGATCGAAAAACAGGCGGTTTTCGTTTTCGAAAACCGCCTGTTTTTCGCTTCAGATAAAACAACTATTTTACAAATGCTTTTACTTTTTCATAAATACTGTCAGCGTCCAGACCATATTTCACAATCAGCTCTTTTGCCGGACCAGATTCGCCAAATACGTCATTTACACCGATTTTCAGAACCGGCGTCGGGCAATTTTCAGATAACACGTCACACACAGCACTTCCAAGGCCGCCAATTACAGAGTGTTCCTCAACTGTAACAACTTTTCCCGTTTCCTTTGCTGCCGTAAGAATCAGCTCGGTATCCAGCGGTTTGATCGTATGAATGTTGATCACTTTCGCATCAATTCCGTCTGCTGCCAGTTTTTCTGCTGCTGCAAGAGATTCGCTGACCTCAAGTCCGGTTGCAACAATCGTTACATCTTTTCCTTCTCTTAATACGATACCTTTTCCGATTTCAAATTTATAGTCCGGGTTGTCATTAATTACCGGAACTGCAAGTCTTCCAAAACGCATATAAACCGGTCCCTGATGCTCATAAGCTGCAAATACTGCCGCCTTTGCTTCCACATCATCAGATGGGCTGATAACTACCATTCCCGGAATTGTTCTCATAAGAGCAATGTCTTCGTTACACTGATGAGATGCTCCATCTTCTCCCACAGAGATACCCGCATGTGTTGCTCCGATCTTTACATTATTCTTCGGATATCCGATAGAATTACGTACCTGTTCGAATGCACGTCCTGCTGCAAACATAGCAAAGGTACTTGCAAAAGGAACTTTTCCTGTTGTAGCAATACCTGCCGCAACCCCCATCATATTTCCTTCCGCGATACCGCAGTCAATAAAGCGCTCCGGAAACGCTTTCTTGAACACGCCGGTTTTTGTAGCGCCTGCGAGGTCTGCATCCAGAACGACTACATCATCATGTAATTTACCTAATTCTGCCAAAGCATTACCGTAGCTTTCTCTTGTTGCAATTTTCTTTACTTCTGACATAATGCTTCACCTACTTTCTCTAAATCTTCCATAGCGATCTTATACTCCTCATCATTTGGAGCTTTTCCATGCCATCCTGCCTGATCTTCCATGAAGGAAACCCCTTTACCCTTTACAGTCTTGGCAATAATAGCTGTCGGCATTCCCTTGGTAGCTCTTGCTTCCTTGAATGCAGCATCAATTTCATCAAAATTATGTCCGTCAATATTGATTACATGGAAATTAAATGCTTCAAATTTCTTATCAATCGGATATGGTGAATTTACTTCATCAATACGTCCGTCAATCTGAAGGTTATTGTTATCCACAATCACTACCAGGTTGTCCAGTTTTTTGAATCCTGCCAGCATAGAAGCCTCCCATACCTGGCCTTCCTGAATCTCACCATCACCAAGAAGTGTGTATACACGATAGTCATCTCCGGAAAGTTTTGCAGAGATCGCCATACCAACAGCAGCAGAGATTCCCTGTCCCAAAGATCCGCTTGACATATCAACGCCCGGGATATGTTTCATATCCGGATGTCCCTGAAGATAAGAACCAGTATGACGAAGTGTCGTCAGATCCTCAACCGGGAAAAATCCTTTGTGAGCCAGTGCAGAATAGTAGCCCGGAGCAGTATGTCCCTTTGATAATACAAAACGGTCACGGTCCGCTTTCTTCGGATCTGCCGGATCCACGTTCATTTCTTCAAAATATAAATATGTATAAATATCTGCTGCAGATAAAGATCCGCCCGGATGTCCTGATTTTGCAGCATGCACTGCTGTCACGATACTTTTACGGATTTCATTTGCAGTTTTCATAAGTGCTAACTTGTCCATGAAATTTGCCTCCTGATGGAATGTTTATATGAATGTTACTTTCGACCGTTTATACTTACTCTCCAAAAACAGCCTTATAATCAGCCTGGAATTTTGCGATTCCGGCATCTGTAAGCGGATGATGTGTCATCTGTTCAATTACTTTATACGGTACCGTTGCGATATCTGCACCTGCAAGTGCACAGTCAGTTACATGGATCGGATTACGTACACTTGCTGCAATGATCTGTGTATCAATATCACCTGCTACGGCGAAAATCTCTGCGATCTCGCTGATCAGATCTGTTCCACGTACAGAAATATCATCCAGACGTCCAAGGAACGGAGAAACATATGTAGCTCCTGCTCTTGCCGCAAGAAGTGCCTGGTTTGCAGTAAAGATCAGTGTAACATTTGTCTTAATTCCTTCTGCGCTTAAAGCTTTGCAAGCCTTCAGACCTTCTACGGTCATAGGAATCTTTACAACCATATTCGGATGAATCTTAGCGATCTCTCTTCCTTCTGCGATCATTCCTTCAGCATCTACTGTTGTAGCTTTTACTTCTCCGCTGATCGGTCCGTCTACAATAGAAGCGATCTCTGCGATAACTTCTGAAAATACACGTCCTTCTTTTGCGATCAGTGATGGATTAGTTGTTACTCCGCAGATAACACCCATGTCATTTGCTTTTCTGATGTCTTCAACATTCGCTGTGTCAATGAAAAATTTCATCTTTTTCTCCTCCTTAAAATATAAGAAATCTTTTCCGTAATTCGACAGCCTGATTCATTTTTACTGCCGCCCGGTTTATTTAAATTATATCTCATTCAGGAGAAGTTGGTCAATAGCCTTGTATTTTTATTAATAATTTATTTTATTAATAATCGTAAATTATTAACTACATTTATATCTTATTTTACTAATCAACCAACTGTTTTACCGCTATTTTCAAGATTTGTCTTTTAATTTATTACTAATATTTTTTGCTTTTGAACTAATTTTAGTTTTTGCATACGAAGTTGTCCCTCTCACGATCAATTTCGGTTCATATTCAACATGATAGGTGCTGATGGGTTGAAATTCTGAAACCTTGCTGTTCTGTGAAGCAATTTTTTTCATAATGATATCACAGGCATCTCTTCCTTTAAAGACCACAAAATGTTCAATTGTTGTAAGCGATACCTTGTGCATCCTTGCAAACAACGTGTTATCACACCCCATGACCGAAATATCTCCCGGCACTTTGTATTTTTCCGACTGAAGTGCATCCAGAATTCCGAATGCAATCATGTCATTCAACCCTACGATAGCCGTTACATCGTTCTGTTCCCGCAGCAATTCTTTTGTCAGGTCATATCCAATCTTATACTCTGAATCAATATTCGGAACACTCATATCAATTTTCTCATCCGCAGCTTTGATGATCACATTCTGTTTCAATCCTCTCGATTCAAACTCTTTCAGGAATCCTTCCACACGTTTGGACCGCTGCTTCTGCCGGGTTGTGAGCGGAGGAGCGATATATGCGACTTTACGATGCCCCAGTTCCAGAAGATGACGTGCCATCAGACGGCCCAGTTTAGAATTGTCCAATTCTACCGCATCAACATTTAATCGTTCATTCTGATTGTTAACGACCACGATCGGTATGTGTTCCGCAAGTTCTTCTACAAGTTCCATAAAACACCTGCTCGGATTACATGTATAAATTATCCCAAGCGGTTTTAACTCCCACATCATTTTCAGATAACGTTCTTCCATTTTCAGTTCACGCTGCGTATTACAGATGAACAGCCCAAAGCCCTGTTCTTTCGCACGAGTTTCAATCCCCTGGAGAAGCATCACATAATATGGATTTGTCAAATTAGGGCAAAACACAACGATCAGCTTCTCCTTTCGGCTTTCCTTCCGCTTCTTTCTTTTGGGAATCTCATATCCCATTTCCTCTGCAGCCTGTTCCACCTTCTGTATTGTCTCTTTCGAAAAAGAAACATTATATTTTCTGTTCAGCACCATAGATACTGTGGCCTGCGAAACGCCAGCCGCTTTCGCAACATCTGAAGAAGTGACTTTTTTCTTTCCCATGAAGCTCCTTTCCGGAATCATTCCCAAATATCATTTCAGTCTATACTCACTGTTTCTACAATTCAGTACGTCCTTCCAGTGCACGTAATAGTGTGACCTCATCGATATATTCCAGATCTCCGCCTACCGGTACTCCGCTGGCGATCCGACTCACCTTGATTCCGGTTGGTTTAATCAGTTTACTGATATACATCGCCGTCGTTTCGCCTTCCAGGCTGGAATTGGTCGCAATGATCACTTCCTTCACATCTCCTTGAAGACGTGCCATAAGTTCCTTCAGCCTGATGTCTCCCGGTCCGATTCCAAGCATGGGAGAGATCGCTCCATGGAGCACATGATACACACCGTTATATTTTCCGGTTTTTTCATATGCACCCATATCTCTTGTATTTTCCACAACCATAATTGTCTGATGATCTCTTTCTGTACTTGCGCAGATCGGGCACAGCTCCTGATCGGTAAGTGTGCAGCATTCTTTACAGTACCGCACATTGTTCCGCGCTTCGACCATCGTATTTGCAAGCTGTTCCACCTGTTCTTTCGGCATATTTATCATATGAAAAGCCAGCCTTGCGGCTGACTTATTTCCGATCCCAGGCAGTCTCGACAGTTCTTCAATCAATTTGGTTATCTGACTGCTGTAATAATCCATGATTTATTCTCCTTGTACGTTCTTTTAGAACATTCCCAGCATTCCTCCGCCTATTCCACCTGTCAGTTTACTCATCGCAGATGCATTGGCGTCCTCAACCTGTCTCAGCGCCTCATTCGTAGCAGCTACGATCAAATCTTCCAGCATCTCAATATCATCCGGATCTACGACTTCTTCCTGAAGTTTTACCTTAAGCACTTCTCTCTTCCCGCTGACAGTAACTTCCACAGCTCCGCCTCCGGCAGTTGCAGTAAATTCCTTTGTCTCCATCTCTTTCGCCTGTTCTTCCATCTGACGCTGCATCTTCTGTGCCTGTTTCATCAGATTTGCCATATTCCCCGGCATTCCTCCACCCGGAAATCCTCCTCGTTTTGCCATAATAATAATCCTCCTTGAATGCTGCAATCTCTTCCCCGACAGTCCTGCTGCCGGTTTTATTCATCTTCAATGGTAATATCCATATGAATCATTTTTTCTATATCCACAAAACTGTCCTCGAAATGCCGCCCTTTTTCAACCTGACGAACTTCAATATCAACCGTTTTGCCGATTTTCTTTTCTATCAATTCCTGAAGCTCCTGCTTATGTGAATCGCTCCCAACCACACTTGCACTGATTTCATCCGGGAGTACGATTAGAAGCTGATTCTGTGCCCCTACACTCAGTCTTGCCTGCTTTAAATACGTTCTCAGCATACCGGATGCTTCATTTGCAATCCCGCGGAAATTAGACACTACCTGCTTTACATCCTCTGCGATTGCCTTCGGAAGCTTTGGTTTCGGCGCCTCTGCCGGCGCATCTCCGTTCACATACACCACTCGTTCTCCGGCAGGTGCTGCTGTAATCCCTTCCTCCACCTGCTTCTCCAGAGCGCGAATTCGATCCAGCAGACTGTCCCGGGTCGTTTCCATCTGCGGTCTGCACAGCTTGATCAACGTCACTTCCAGCAGAACTCTCTTCTGCGTCGCATATTTCAATTGATTGGTAAGCTCCGAGAAAATACGGATATAGCGCAAGAGCACTTCATCCTCTATCATCTGTGCTTCTTCTTTGAGCTGCACCAGATTCTCTGTTGATACATCCAGCACATCTTCCATATTATCAGAGCTCTTTACCAGAAGAAGATTTCTCAGATACCAGGTAAAATCCGCAGCGAGCTGCGACAGTTCCCTTCCCTGCATGACCAGTTCATCCACCGTTTTCAGTACTGCTGACACATTCTGAGAAATAATTTCCCGCAGAAGACGGCTGAACACCTCCGTATCCACAGCTCCCAGGACTTCCAGTACATGATCATACGTCAGTTTTTGTCCCAGATAAAACGCAATGCACTGATCCAGAAGACTGAGCGCATCACGCATGGAACCATCCGCCGCTTTTGCCACATACCGGATAGCTTTCTCCTCTACATCTACCTGTTCTTTCTTCATCAGATCCGTCAAACGCGCTGCAATCGTGTCAATCGTAATCCTTTTAAAATCATAACGCTGACAACGTGACAGAATCGTAATTGGTATCTTATGGGCTTCTGTTGTAGCCAAAATAAAAATAACATACTCCGGAGGTTCCTCCAGAGTCTTAAGAAGTGCATTAAATGCCCCGATAGAAAGCATATGCACCTCATCGATAATATAGACTTTAAAACGGCCTTCTGTCGGACGGTAGGAGACCTCTTCCCGGATCTCCCTGATATTATCAACGCCATTATTGGAGGCCGCATCAATTTCAATCACATTCATGGAAGTGCCCGCCGCAATGCTTTTGCACATCGGGCACTCCCCACATGGACTTCCATCCACCGGATGCTCACAATTCACTGCTTTGGCAAATATCTTCGCCACAGTCGTTTTCCCGGTTCCCCTTGTTCCGCAGAACAAATAGGCATGTCCGATTCTCTCTGCCTTTATCTGATTTTTTAATGTTGTAATAATGTGATCTTGTCCCTTCACGTCCTCAAATTCCGTAGGCCGGAACTTGCGGTATAAGGCAGTATATGACATGTTCTTTTACTCCTCAGTTTCTATTCATTTCCAAAACTGATACCGGTCATCCTTGCTTCTTTGATAATATCGGAATTCGGATCAACCATCTTCAGCTTTCCGGCCACCTCAGCAAGCGGCACTTTCTTAATCTGTCCGTTCTTGATTGCCACCATGTAGCCGTAATCTTCTTTCAGAATCAGATCCGCGGCTGCGGCACCCAGACGCGTTGCAAGAACACGGTCATACGGGCATGGTGTTCCACCTCTCTGTGTATGACCCGGTACTGTAATACGTACTTCCTGATCGGTACGGTTCTGGATCTTCTCAGCCAATTCATATGCAACAGAAGGATATTTCTTCTTTGCCTGTTTTTCTTTCAGTTTCTTCTTCGGAAGCGCTGCATCTTCCTCAGAAATTGCTCCCTCCGCCACTGCAATAATCGTAAATCTCTTTCCAGCTTTTGCACGGGCATTGATTGCATTGATAATGGTATCCAGTTTATACGGGATCTCCGGCAAAAGGATAATATCTGCGCCGCCTGCAATACCGGCATGAAGTGTTACATATCCCACTTTATGTCCCATTACCTCTACGATGAATACACGGCTGTGAGATGTTGCTGTGGTATGGATTCTGTCAATCGTGTCGGTTGCAATATCCACCGCACTCTGGAATCCAAACGTCATATCGGTTCCCCAGAGGTCATTATCAATCGTCTTCGGCAGTGTAATTACATTCAGTCCCTCTTCTCTCAGAAGATTGGCTGTCTTATGAGTTCCGTTTCCGCCAAGTACAACAAGGCAGTTCAGATTCAGCTTGTGATACGTATGCTTCATCGATTCCACTTTATCAATGCCGTCCGATCCGGGCACTCTCATCAGTTTAAATGGCTGACGGGATGTTCCGAGGATTGTTCCGCCGACTGTCAGAATTCCCGAGAAATCTCTGGAAGTCAGCATTTTAAAGTTGGAATAGATCAATCCCTTGTAACCTTCCTGAAATCCATAAATCTCCACATCATCACGCTTTGAGAAAATCGCTTTTACAACACCTCTCATTGCCGCATTCAGTGCCTGGCAGTCTCCGCCGCTGGTCAGCATTCCTATTCTTAACATTGCTCCTCATCCTTTCTGTCCTTTTAGAGCGTCCGCATACAGATAACGTCTCGCGCCGCCCACATTTCTTTTATTATAACTGATTCTTTCTCCAGAAACAATAGTGGACTCTTTGGAATTATTTTGTAAGGACTTCCGCACCGTCTTCCGTAATCAGCACCATATATTCCACTTGTGCAGAAAGTCCGTCATCCTCCGTATAAACTGTCCATTCATTTTCTTCATCAACAAAGAAATCCGGGCTTCCCTCATTGATCATCGGCTCGATCGTGAAAATCATTCCCGGTACCAGAAGCATCTCGCTTCCCTTCGGGGTCACATAGCTCACCCACGGATCTTCATGAAATTCCAATCCGATTCCATGACCACCGATATCTTCCACCACAGAATATCCGTTCGCCTTCGCATACGTATTGATTGCATCGGCAATATCCCCGAGATGATTCCACGGTTTTGCCTGTGCAAGTCCCAGTTCTACACATTCTTTCGTAACTTCAACCAGTTTTCTGGCACGCTCACTGACATTTCCTATCATAAACATTCTGGAAGCATCTGAAAAATAGCCGTCCAGAATCGTTGACACGTCCACATTGATGATATCTCCCTCTTCCAGAATAATGGATTCATCCGGAATCCCGTGGCAGACCTCATTGTTGATTGAAGTGCAGACACTTTTCGGAAATCCCTGATAATGAAGCGGAGCGGGAATTCCTCCATGCGACACAGTAAAATCATAAACAAGGCGATCGATTTCTTCTGTACTCATTCCCGCATGAATGTGTTCAGCCACATGATCCAGCACTGCCGTATTCAGCCGGGCACTCTTTTTAATTCCTTCAATCTGTGGAATCGTCTTCAAAATATCACGAGTCGGCACAATCTCTCCTTTTTCCTCATGATATGCAATCCTCTCCTCAATGGCAAGATGGCATTTTTTGTATTTCTTACCGCTTCCGCACCAGCATAATTCATTTCGTTCCATATGATTCATATTATTACCTGACTTTCTTATTTTTTACTATTTCACATAACCGATAAATGTATTTCCGCTAGCTCCGACCTTGCTTTCCATTTCTGCAAACGTAACAGAGTATCTCTTCCCGTCCGCCGGATCCAGATATGCAATATTCGTTTTATTATATCCGATGGCCAGCACTGTATGCCCATTCTCAAACATCGCAATAACTGGTGTCTCACGGCTGATCGTATATAGGATCTCTTCCGTTGTACATCCGGTCAGGTCCAGCCCCTCCCCTCCGATATACGTACTGAGAATCGTTTCCGGAGATTTCCCAGCATTCAGCTCTTTCACCACATCAGCTGTTTTTCCCTCTTTTTGAAGCATCTGCTGCAAGCAGGCAGCCATTGCGGTTTCGCCCTCTTCCATCTGGAATTCCGTCATATTCTCCACCTCATACACGGAAGGCCAGTTTCCTCTTTCCCAAACATACGCCTGTCTGGAGGAAACCGCAACACCGTTCACTTCATTGGCTTTTATCACAGCATAACTTGCGCGTTCATAAACTCCCTGCAATTCACCAAGCGCATATACATAATACTTGCCATCCATCGTTGACTCATCAAACCGAATCGTCATCGACTTATCGAACAATACCTGCTTTGGCTTGAGGAGCTTGGCATTACTGTCTTTGATTCCGTCTTCATAAGTCAGACGCATTACTTTCTGCCGCGTATCTTCTGTATAGGACTCCAGTTTAATGTTACTCTCTGCCTGTTCTTCGTTATTTGTGATATAATCCGGAGTGATCGCCATATAAATATTTCCGTTTTTCGCTACCCGGTTCAGCTGCAGCATATTATCATTAATATAGCCATCCAGCAAATACACATCAGCCACTTCATATGTCTTCACAATTTCCTGTTTCTGGTTGATAATCTGCAGCTTATACATCGGGTACACAGACTGACCCGCAAGTGTCTGTCCTCCGTCTTCTGACTTAAGCGTTCCATATGCAAAATCATCCTTAATAAATCCTACTGGTTTCAGATATTCACCATTTTCCGCATCAATTTCAAAAGAATCCCCAGTCTGCAAATTCAAAACCGTAATCTTTTCCGATTCATTTACTTTACCGCCGATTCCCTGATACGCAAGCAGATGCCCGTCTTGTGAAGCCGTATACTGTCCGTTTTCAAGCCCTCGAACAAGGACTTCCCTGGTATCTTCTTCCATGTCAACGCTGTAAAGGGTTCCATCCATCATCACATAAAGCATTTCGCTTTTATTGCTGTAGTACACATATTTCCCGAGCTCTTCTTTCATGACATAATAGCCTTTACTGCTTGGAACAAACGCTTTCTCTGCCACCGAATTCTTCTCACTGTCAAAATAGTATACCGCAACACCGGTCTCTCCTTCATGTGTCCCCCGGTTCATATATCCCGACACGGTAAATGTTGTATTTCCCACTTGATCCACCGATACAATATGAATTTCATGCCGGTCATAAAAGTTACGAATATCTACATTCTCTGCATCTGCAAAGCTGAATACCAGCGACATCTCATCGGCATCTTTGTCATAATTCCAAAGTTCATTATTCTGCACGAAAGAAACAATTGTGCCCTCTGAATTAATCTGATATTCCAGATCCACAGGTGCGATTCCCAGCAGGATTCCCTTACTGCCAAGTGCCTTCGTTGTACCGTCAAAATTCTGAGTCATTGTTCGATTATAATCCATCAAATACTGCTTATCCCCCACAACTCTGACGCGGAAGAATTCCTTCACTGTATACAATGCCTCCGGATTGTCACTTACCCCGGCACACCTCACACGATAGGTCAATAAGATGGAAGTATATGTCTCATTACACTCTTTCACTTCCCACAACACATCTCCAGCAACCTGAGGCCTTAGTTCTCCCCATACTACATGATTCAAATCCGAGTGAATCGTAACTGTCTGATAAGTAGAAACCGCACCGTCCGATGTCGTCTCCAGATAGGGCTCCAATTCATCTGTCTGCTCTTTCTTCATGGCCCGCTCATGAAAAGTATTTGCAAAATCCAGACATGTTTTATAATTGCATCCTTCCTGATTTCGAATTCTTGTATAATAATATACATCCTCATTTTCCAGATGGAGGGTCACCTTAAGTACACGTTCTTCATCCAGTATTCCATCGCCCTTTAACTTGAGTGTTTCCACATCACCAATCTCTTTTAACGTCTCCTGCTGCAGACATTTTTCGCCGTCCAATGTAAATACCTGCCAGGTCATCTTCTGAACCTGAGTGTCATATTTTTCGAGATGCAGTTCTATCTCACGATTTTCCACCGGAGTGAGTGTATCGCGCATTGATGGAATCTCCATGTCATTCTTATACCCAGGAATGGAATTAATTTCATACCCTTCCGTCACAAATGAAATTCTCGGCAATGTTGCACCATCCATATCAGCGCTCATGTCCGTATTCCCACGATTGGTCAGATAACTGAACACAATCACTGCCATGATAAACACGGCAGTAAGAACACTTGCGCGCACCGCTATTTTTTTAATCATATATTTCACCCTTTAATAATTTTCCCAACGTAGGCTGAACATGCAGCATTTTCTCGCATGCACAGATTGCCTCATCATTGTCTCCCCGTTTTCCCGTATATACGGCCCGTATCAATATATTCTTCGGCGTATGTTCCATATCGATAAATTCCAGAATCTGTGTATCATACCCTTCCCTTTTTAAATACTCCGCACGGAGCGAATCTGTCACAAGTGCCGCCATCCGTTCTTTAATCAGCCCATAGGAAAACAGCGGCGCAAGCACTTCTTTTGCCATTTGCCCATTGAGCTCATGCTGACAGCAAGGAACCAAAAGAATGACTTTGGCTTTCCATCCCACAGCTTTCGCAAGCGCAAAATCCGTCGCTGTATCACAGGCATGAAGCGTCACAACCATATCTACCTCGTCGCTTCCGGTATAATCTGCAATATTTCCTTCCAGGAACTTCAGTTTCTTGTATCCATATTTTTTTGCAAGCTGATTACACGCTTCGATCACATCTGTTTTCAGATCCAGTCCAATGATACGGATGTCATATCCATTCAGCTCGTGCAAATAGTAATACATCGCAAAAGTCAAATATGATTTTCCACAGCCAAAATCCAGGATCGTCACTTCTCTGTCCTTTGGCAGCTGTGGCAGAATATCTTCAATAAACTCCAGGAAACGATTAATCTGGCGAAACTTGTCGAACTTCGTACGCACGATTTCTCCCGTCTTCGTCATAACTCCCAGATCCCGCAGAAAAGGAACCGTTTTCCCTTCTTCCAGAATATAGTGCTTCGCACGATTGTGCGAATAATTCACTTCTTTCACTTCAGCAGTCTGCAGTCTCTTCTGTATCGTCATCTTGCCTTTCTTACTAACAAGAACCTGGTAGCGGAACTGCCTTGTTTCCATCTGCATCTGCTTGAAAACTTTCATCTGGTTTTCCACATATTCCGAAGTCGCTTCCGCCTCCAGATTCAGATGAAACGCCTGATTGTTCCTGTATTCTTCACATTGAAAAAGCAGTCTGTCCTGCTTCATGACCGGACGTATTTTAACCTTCACCGTCCCATCTTTTTCCCGCGGATTACTGAGCACCGCAGAAACAAAATCTATATTAAAACTTTTATCCAAAACTGATTTTAATGTATCCATAATATACTCCTCTGAATCATAGTCGAAGATACCCTAATATTGTAAAACGGAAATGTTGGAAACGCAAGGGGTTTTCACATGAATAAGGAGCCCGGCTTGCGCCGGGCTCCCGCTCTCTGAAAGGTTTCACATTTTCTAACTTATTCTGCTTTCGGAAAACAGATCAACACTTTAAACAAATCTCCATCCAGATATAATTCAAAAGTACCTCCCTGTAATTCTGTAAGATTCTTTGCTATCGATAATCCCAGACCGCTTCCTTCCGTACTTCGTGAAAGATCTCCCCTGATAAAACGCTCTGTCAACTCATCCGCAGAAATATTCAAAGGCTGTTCTGACACATTTTTCAAAGTAAAGCGGATCTCCTGTCCCACGGTCATCAGATCAACATACACTCTGGTGCCCTCCATCGCATATTTTGCCGCATTATTGAATACATTAAATAATACGCGCCACATTCTTCTGCCATCCGCAAATATAATTGCCGGTTCCTCCGGAAGATTCACAACCAAATGAAGGTTCCTGTCTGTAAATTTTTCTTCCAGCTCTGCGTAGGTCTGATTGACCAACTCGACCAGATTCAGATTCATTTTCTCCAGTTTAATGTTACCGCTGCTGACCTTGGAGGCTTCCACTACATCTTCCGTCAACGTTTTCAGACGAAACGCTTTTTCTTCCAGAATCTGAAGATAATTCTGTATCTTCGGATCCTCGAAATTCTCACGTTTTAAAAGTTCCACATAATTGATAATGGAAGTCAGAGGCGTCTTGATATCATGCGAAACATTGGTGATCAGATCCGTTTTCATCCTCTCATTTTTCATACTTGCTTCCAGCGCACGATCCAACCCGTCTCCAATCTTATTAATCTGTTCCGCCACTCCCCGCTGCTCACCGCTCAATCCTTCCAGTGGAATCTGATAATCAACCTGTCCCTCCGCAATTGCAGACACTCCTTTTCTGATCCTATTGCGTCCGAGTGTCGAACGAACCACTACAACAAGCGCCACCGCTTCCGCCGCCAGCATGACGATGAGCCAGAAAGGTGCTTGCCACGCCCAACCGACAGCAAACCAGTGAAGCAGAGTAAATACTCCAAATCCGACCAACGTCCCCCACAAAGCATTGATATTGGAAAACATCATTTTTATAAACCTGCATATCCAGCAGAAAAGACTGTTTTTCCAGATCGTATGTGCTTTGATTCTTCTTGTCATTCCAAACCACAAGATCGAAACTGCCACGCAGAGCAGCATAAAAGCCATGCCCAACAATATGACACTGTCCCACGTCCACAAAATATATCCATTGGAAATTGCATAGGATGTCGAACTGGTGGTTGTTGATGTCGCATAATGATAATATCCCTGACTAAAGATAGAATCACATACATAAGCAACAGCAGTTACAGCCAGGGCACATGCACCTCCCACAATCACAATGAAAATTTCCGTCTTCATTCTGTCTATCGTAAGAAGGCAGACTCCCTCCTCACGGTTGGAACGGCCGGATATGATTGTAAGCCACGTCAGGCAAATCAAAAAAATAATTACCGCTGTTATTCCGATTCCAAAGACCGTCCTGTAAACGGGAGCATATTCACTATACACTTCATTTTCCTGGTAAAATTGGTCCTGAACCGGATATGTAGTATCAACCGCAAATGCACAAACATAATCATTAGTCCGTACAAAAGACGAAATCACACTTTTCCATACCGTTGCCGATTTCTTCATATTACTTTCAAACTCAGCAAGTTTTGGCGTAACAACAACATATTTTCCATATTTCTTGATGTACTCAATGCCCTCTTTCCAATCTGACATTCTCAAAATCTCTGCCCTATTGGAATAGATTTTTCCTGTTTTTCTGTCCACCAGCAAATAATAAAGATTCGAATTTCCTTCCGACCATTCATTCAGGATCGTCCGGCAGTTATCCACTTCATTATTAATCCGATCCACCGCTTCTGCGATTGCCTCCATCACTTCACTCAGTTTTCCATTCCATCTCGGATCTGTATTCACCAGTTCCACCAGATTTGATACTCCCAGCGGTTTATATGTTTCTTCTACCATGTACCCGTCGTATAGCCAAAAGCTGGTAAATGCAATTCTCCCATCACTGTCGAGCAGATTTTTGTATAGGCTCTCATAGCCTACCTCTCCGTTTAACAGTAATCCAAATATCTCTTCCTGTGTTTCGTACCCGAAGCTCTTTGCTTCTTCTATCGTAGAAAATCTTAGTGATCCATCCTCAAGCATTTTCTGAAATTCATCCTGGTAAAAATACTGGTATGTACCATCTTCACGCTTACAGACTATGATTTTTTTATCGATATCCGCTGTCGCCCCATAGTTTCCATATACCCCGGTTATCCCCCATTCATACAAATCACCAAGCCTATATGCCAGACCGCTTTTATTCTCACCCGAGATTGTTTCATCATCCAGGAATTCTCTGAGGTCTACCGTCTTATTTTCATCATAGACTCCTTCTGTTTCGAATTCTTCCATTCTGGGTTCAGCCCAGATTATGTCCGATGCAACTCCCTGAAGCTGTTCTTCAAAAGCTTTGGAGTCTTCGTATTTCTGCTCCGGTTTATCCAAAATCGCCGCCATACCGCCATTCATATAACAAGTCATCATCCACACAAGACAGACCGCCGCAGTTGACGCCATCAGATGTTCCAACACAAGAAGAACTCCCTTACATGGCGCACTCCTATACCATTTATTCATACTGTCGCCTCCTGATTATATTTTTTCCACCTTATACCCTACACCCCAGACGACTTTAAGATAGCGAGGTTCCTTTGGATTAATCTCTATCTTTTCACGAATATGCCGGATATGTACCGCAACCGTATTATCTGCGCCGATCGCCTCTTCATTCCAGATACTTTCATAAATCTGATTGATTGAAAATACTTTTCCTTGATTTTTGACCAGTAAAAGTAGAATATTATACTCAATAGGAGTTAATTTGACTGTCTCACCATCCACGGTCACCCGCTTTAAATCATCCCGGATGACCAGTCCTCCGGTTTTAAATTCATATTTGCTGTCTTCTTTTGATGTACTTCCAAGCTGGGTATAACGACGCAACTGAGATTTCACTCTTGCAACCAATTCAAGCGGATTGAACGGTTTCGTCATATAATCATCCGCACCGATATTCAGTCCCAGAATCTTATCTGCATCTTCCGACTTCGCTGATAAAATAATGATCGGCAGACTCATCTCTTCCCGAATCTTTAAGGTCGCCCTGATTCCGTCAAGACGCGGCATCATGACATCTATAATCAGAAGATCCACTTCCTTTTCCTTTAAAACTTTGATTGCTTCTTCGCCATTATAGGCTTTTAGCACCTGATATCCCTCCTGAGTAAGGTAAATATCGATCGCATCTACGATATCTTTATCATCGTCACAAACTAAAATTGTAGACATATTCATCACCTCCTCTACAGTATACAAGATTATCAAAGATTTTTTAAGAGCATGCGGGGAGTTTTCTTAATTTTCATTTAAATTTTTTTGCTGATTTTACGCGGTTTTTCGGCATTTTTGTCACTAACGTGTTACTAACCGTTACAATTAGATAAGAAGTAATTCAGCCGAAGATGATACAATATTACCAATCGAAATTTACCGATATGCATCTATTTTCATCGAAAATATCACATATCGCAACATTTGTGCTACACTACAATTACAAGATAGCTATGTTGTACAGATCGATTCAGTAACTAAAAGAGAGCGGAATTGGAGTTAGGGGAAGCAGTCGCACATGCTCCCCCTTTCTCCATTTTTTTTGCATTTTCCTCTTGACATTACGCCTATATAGGCGTATAATATAATCAAAGATAAGGAACGGAGGAAACGAAAATGAAGAAATACAATTTATCAAACATTATGAAAAGAGCATGGGAACTGGTTAAAAAATTAGGTATGACAATTTCCTCCGGACTTAAGAAAGCATGGCAGGAGGCAAAAGAAATGAAAGAAAATCTCGTAGAAGAGCTGAAGGCAAATCTCGAAGAGATGGCTTACAATGACTATCATATCAATCTCGGAACAGATAGACAGGTACAGTCGAAAGTATGGGAAAAGAATGGACAGAAGAGAGAATATCTCACTATCACTTGTTTTACCGGAAATGGAAGATTCAAAGGCGCTTACAAATGCGGCTACGTTGATCTCGTTACGAATGAATATGTATGTGGTAAATGGGACGAAGTAAATGCTATGACAAAAGAATACATCGGAAGATAAGGAGGATTATTATGGCAACATTAAAAGAGCTTAGGAAATTATGTGGAATGACGCAGAAAGAACTTGCAGAGAAGTCCGGAGTGAACATCCGTCAGATACAGAAGTACGAATCCGGGGAATATGCCATTGATAACATGACAACAAAAACAGCAGACGCCATCTCACATGCGTTCGGCTGCTCGATCGACGAGCTTGTAAACATGAATACGTCAATATTTACAAACGAAATGTACGAAGCTATCAAGTCTGGTGAAATGACCTTGTCTGATGCGTTAGAAATGGATAAGTACAATAAGGTAGTCATGCTCAGTAAGATCGGATGCTTTGGAGATACCTTCCGCGCGAACTATCGCAGAATTCCGGAATCACTGATTGATAAGCTCACCGCAGAGGAAACCGCGGAACTGGTTGACGCATTCTATCAGTGCTACTCTGATGGAAAAAAACGCATAGAAAAAGGAGCGTAAAGCTCCTCTCTCTAACGCATTATGATAACTAAAGATATTTCAATCCGCGTCCGGCTGGTTTGCCGCCGAATCCGACTCAGAAAGCATCAATTCTGATCGACATATTCATCTTACGCGATATCGGTCGAAATGTCAATCTATTCCACCCAGATTCGTACTGCTTCAATTCTCTTCGACTGTCCGGTCGTTCCTGCCATCTCGCCATCTTTTCTTACGCCCTGCCATCCGATATCCTGGACATGTGCTTCGTAGTAGAGCGTCTTACCAGGTACACCGGTCAGATGCAGTCTGAATGCTTCCAGTCTCAGAGATTTTCCGATCGTTCCAATCAGAGTATCCGGTTCGATATTATCAAGGTGTACCGTTCCGATATTCTGCACATGGAAATCACCGGACAATTTCGCATCCGGATATTTCTCCCGGATTGTTCTCAGATCGATCAACAGCGCTTCCAGTCTGGTAGAAAATCCAGTTGTGCCAGAAGTCTGGCCGTCCCTCACCGCATCTAACCAACCAAGATTCTGGCAGTGTGCGCGGTACCAGAGCTGATTGTTATTCTTCGCGGTGCCCGGAACCTGCTTGGCCGTTTTCTGTTCTTTATACGCGATTCCAAGGTATTCCAGAATCGCTTTTGCATAAGCCGTGCCAAACGCCTGCTGTTCTCCGACTGTATCAAAGATATCATTATCTTTATCATTGTCAATGAATCCAACCTCTGAAAGCACAGCTGTCATATTTGTTGCCTTAATGAACCACAGATGATTTCCAGATTTTACTCCTCTGCTGTTCTGGCCAAGTGCCTTTGTGTACTTCTCACAGAGCTGGGCGAGCTTCAGTCCGTTCGCATCTTCCTGCCAATAAAATGATTCCGATCCATCCCCGCCGCCAGCGTTTGTGTGAAAGCTTACCGCCACATCTGCCTTAGAGGCATTCGCTTCTTTCACTTCCTGCGTAACTGGGTCATTCTCGTCTTTTACACGGCTGCATACAACTTCCACACCATGTCTGATCAGTTCATTTCTACATGCAAGCATTACATTCAGATTGATTGTTTTTTCTTTCATGCCATAAGCACATGCTCCCGGATCTGTTCCTCCATGCCCCGCTGATAAAAATACTTTTGCCATACTCTTTCTCCTTTCCGTGCGATGTCGCACATTACATTATATAAAAGAGAGTCGTTTTCGACTCTCCTAATCTACAAATACCCAGTCTTCCGCAAGCATATCTGCTTGAGAGGCAAGCCAACCCATCTGTACGCCGGAAGTCCCGACAAATGCGATAGCTTTGTTTCCGATAGCATCATGATTGCAATTAACGATTTCTCCGGTTGCGGACTTGTAAGAGATTCCGGTAGCGAGCTGGATGTACTGATTTTTCCCATTCCATCCTTTGCGCTTTACTTTCAAGCCTCGCTTTATGTACTTGATTGCATCACCAAATCCAAACATTGCTTCGCCGCCAAGCACCGGACAATTCTCCTCATTTGCAATCATCCACTCATCAGAGGCTACATTTGAAAGTGTGTATTCCACTCGCTGTGTTTCCCGGATGTCCAGAATTTCTCCCTGATGGTCGGAATCCTGCGGTCTACAGTGAATCATCACGGTTTCTTTTTCTGCATCCCAGCACCAGTATCCGCCCCATGACGGAAGTTTTACCTTTGCTCCATTTTTCATTGCTTTTAATGCTTCTACAAATCTCATAGTTCTGTTCTCCTTTCATATCAAAACCGTGCGACGTCGCACATAAAAAGAGGACGATGTTACTCGCCCTCGACCTCTGGGATTCCGGCTACGCTTGTCAGAAGTGATAACACTCCCGCCAGCACTGCCGCAGATGCTACATACTTCCAGTCCACCTGCCCCATAGCTGCAGCTGCTCCGATTCCGGCAATGCCTGCCTGAGCCATCGTCTTTACCGCCCGGACTGCCGCCGCCTTCGCCCATTTTTTTGTGTTTACCGATACTTTAAGTACGCAATTCTTAAACATGCTTATTCTCCTTTCCTTGGCTCTGTTGGTAAATCCATCAACGCTTCATACAGATTAGTTCCTACGCCATTCCCTTTTAGTGCATGATATTCTCTGTATTCGTCCTCTAGACTCTGTTTTACATAGATTGGACAATAACCTAAATCATCATGGTACTTATTGTACAAGCGGATGAGGTCTGCCCGAAGCAAAGCCCGGATACCTTTTCTTGTAGCCAAAACCTGCCTGCCGAGATAGATCATGCAGGTCGATACAAATGTAATTAACTGCCAGTTTTCCGAGATAAATTTAATCACTTTCGTTTCTCCTGTCTTAATTTTCTGCATAAAAAATAAGACCTCTACGGTCTTGCTCTGATTTCCATATGTCACCTGCTTTCTGACACAGAAAAACCGCAGGCAACTGACCTACGGTAATTTTCTGTTTCTATATTTTATTTATATATTAATACCACAACTATTTAGCGTCATTTTTAACTGTCATTGAATTTATATCCATAACTTTCTCTTTTTCTTTAGAATAAGATAATATTCTGTTTATATATAATCCGCCAAAATAAAGTGTTAAAACTTCGATAACAACAAATACGCCACAGTATAAACGAGAAACTGGAACTATGTCATGGTTGCATATCATGAATATGCCAATTATGATGGGACATATAATAAGCAACCCTAACATGAGATAATAATAAACATAATTAGTTTTCTTAATAAAAGGTTCATTCCGCGTCTCGTTAAAAAGGTAATGGTCGAATCCGTTTTTTGAAGTATCTTTACAGTAGGCAAAAATACTTTCTTCAAGCATAAATATATAATGTGCTTCTTTGATAAACCGCGTAGTTAGATCTAACCATATTAAGCCAAAAAGACTACACACCCCAGGTAATATAACAGTAACAAGAAAAGCAATAGTATTCCTGGATTCTGGAAGTACACTAGAATCGTGAAGATATTGATTAAAATTATTTATCGTCACTCCATCAAATTTTTGTATTGTTTCATATAGGATATTAAATTGTGATAAGATAATTCCTAACAATACTCCTAAAAAAGCAAGCCAAATACTTACAATAGTAAATTCAAAAGAATATAAAGTTCGCTCTTCTTCTTTGAGAGTCTGATATTCCTTTAACATGATTTCTATTTTTGTACTATCATTCATTTGCTATCATCTCCTTTAAATGAATTATACCATAAATTAACCAATCATCAACATCCATCACATTATTCAACTTCTTTCCACAAACTCTCTGTTCCTGTCGCTCCAGGCTCCCATACATTATTGTCAATCAGTGACTCCCATGTCTTTCCATTGTGAGTAACCTTATCACCTGCCATATACGGGTTCGTGGAATCAGGCTGTTCCCATTCCGGAATCACGTTCGCATCCGGGATAAGGACTTTTGCGAAAAGAGACGGCGCCGCGTCTGGTGTCCATCCATCCTGCGAAGTATGGTCTTGCAAGACTTTATATATCGTTCCGTTATGTTCCAATCTCTTTCCTACAAAGTAGGTTTTACCACTTTTCCATTTTTCCACGAAATCGGGATAATTCAAGATTTCCTCATCGGTCATTGCATCGGTCTGTCCTTCAAGCAGTTTCCGCATCTGCCTTGCCTGCTCTTTCGTCATTCTGCCACCCCCATAATGATATTTAATGCTTCATCAGCTGATAGCTCCGGCTCTGGTTCTGCCGGATTGTCCACCAGTGTCCATACTTGCATAATCTCCGTATCAGTCTGTTCCCATCTGGATTCATAATGCTGTCCATCTGGCGCATCCGTTGGCATATCCGTGTAAGTAACTGGCAGGTATCCCATGTCCAGAAGGACATCATCTGGTGGGTTAAAAATTGTCTTTCCGTTGTAATCTACTTTGTTTGAAGCACTTCTGAGAGTGCCGGACATTAATTTTGCGTACAATTTATCAACTCCTTTTATATGTATCGTTCTGCGTTCTCAACATTGTAATCTATCTCCTTTCTGTGTCAACCTCCCTATCTACCTATTATTTTAATTTTTGTACCTACTCCAAAATTTACGTAGGAAACAAACTGTATTTGTTTTATTTCATCCAGGGCGATATTGTCATCATAATAATCTGAGTACCTCATAGATGTATTTGTTGATGATTGTACGTTAAAAATAGTAAACAGATTGCCAATTTTCGCTTCGAAATATCCTCTGCGATATCCCGTTGCTGGAAGCCCTGCTGATAACTGTGCATTCGCAATGGTTCCATTAACATCTGTTATCACCAGTCTGATAAACCCGCTTGTAGTTCCCTCACTGTTTGCCTTGCAGTCATAATAGACGGCAATCTCCCGGAATCCATGACCCTGTATCGGTGTTCCATCCGGCATTGTAGTAAAAATAAATGCACCTCCACTACCCGATAATTCCCCTTCTGTGACCATATCAACTATTGTCTGCCATTCTTTCACTTCATCTTCCTCCATTCCTAGTTCGCTTAATAGTCTCCGCCTAATCATACCGTCACCACCCAACTCTGCGCACACAAACACCCTTCCAGAATGCTTATTTCGTAAATTTTATTTACATCAACCGAGAATCCCGAAGGAATCTTAACCGTATCCGGGATAGTCAGTGTTGTGGCCGTTGCTCCACTCTGGAACACCAAATGATATTCATTTGCAATTCCAGTATCAGAAGATTCTGCCATCGTGATTGTAAGCTCACTCATTTCTGGAAAGATATAGAGCTTATTCGGTTCCAGTTCTACCGCTGTATCCGTTGACAGCTTCTCAATCCTTACCGTTCCGCCAGAACCACCAGAACCTTCGGGAATTGTCACCGTCACCGCACCAGAACCGTCATACTCCGCAGTTACCGCACCAGCGAATGTAAGCTTCTGCGGATTCGGGAGCTTATCTGGAATATCCGTAGTCTTCGCATATCCGCTGTCATTTTCCAGTTCGGATAGTTTTGTCGGTACTACAATCGCATCAATCAGAGCTTTCAGCGCCACACCCTGCGACGCAGAAAGTGGTTTATTCGAGACATTCGTAGTCAGATTATCAATGATGTCTGATACATTGACCTTACTGGTCGTAATGGCATCAATTAATGATTTGTTGGATTTGATGTACGCAACCACTTCTGACATCTGGTCAAGTGTCGTATCATCACTATCTGCCAGTGCATTCAGTCGTTCAGTTAATCCTTGTACTAAAAGACGAATGTCATTATGTGCATTTGAAGCCGTATTGTGTTCGGAAACTTTTGCGACTGCCGTACCGCTTGCGTCCGCCCCGACTTCTTCCGCAGTGTAGGTCGGCTTATCCTGCTGTTTCGCCCAGTCGGGTACTGTCGGGTCGCTTTCTTCTATCGGATTGGCTTCCATGTACGTTCCGACTGCTTCTGCAATCTTTTCATCCGATACACCGCCGCTCATGTCTTTCGCTTCAAACTCAGTTGGCTTTCCGGATTCATCGGTCTCCTTTACCGCCAACACCTGTCCCACTTTTGCAGGCACCGGAACGCCCACCTTGTCCTCAGCAATCTCATTGACTGTTTTTAAGATTTCTGCGAATGTATCATTTCCACCGCTTACGTGTCCCTCTGGCTTCGACCTCGTGCTAACCTTTGCCCGAATCTTGTATTCCGTATTGCCGGATGTCTCATCGGTCATATAGATATATGCGAAGAAGTAATAGCTGTCACCATACGCAGATTCGTTCTCTAGCATCGTATCCGGAACCACAACATCGGTAACACCGTCTTTTGTAACTCCAATTCTTCTAGCAGCTTCTCCGCCGTGCTCGTCCAAGGAAAAGTGTATTTCTACCGCAGTCGGAAGGTTCAGCCCTTGAATCCGAAGAATCTGCCCGTAGTCCCACTGCCAGATATCCTTAACTTCCGCAGTTCTGGAGCCTTCCTTGAAGCATGCTATATTAATCTTGTTTTCCATATCATCACCTACTTATTTATAGCAACAAATTTCTACAGCGTCCGACCACGGACTGTACGTCTCTTCCTCACCGTACGCCCGCACCCTCACTATAGGGCGTACATCTTCCGTATCCATGCATCCCGGGAAGAAATCATCCTCTCCTTCAGTCAGTATCAGATAATTATTAGTAACCTCTTTCGTCCTCGTCCCCGATGCATCTGTAACCTCGACCTTATACGATGTTGCGCCTTCGACAGATTCCCACGATATAATGAGATTATTTATATACGGATAGAAATACCGGCAGTGCCAGCATGTTGCATTGATAATTGCTGGCTTATCAAGAATCATCTTTTCAATCTGCTTCTGTGCCGCCTGGTTGACTGCTTCTTTCACTTCGTCAGACAGCTCCACGTGGATGTCCGGAATCTCCGGCATGTCTACGTCATACCGCGGCGTAAATCCTGCCTGCGCCACCATTGAGCAGGTTAATAATAATGTTAATACCAGTGTTACGATTCTTCTTTTCTTTCTCATATTATTTCTTCCTCCTTTTCACATTCTCCCCAGGCGCGGATCAATATTTTAAAAT
>NZ_JBQHTK010000037.1:0-27921 GCF_052065755.1 Bariatricus sp. HCP28S3_D3
AAAGGTATTCCACTACCGCTATCAGTCATATCAGATGATTTTGGATAAGCCTCTCCATAGTTGCCATCTGTGAAAAATGTATTTGTTGCTCCCAGCTTACGCTGTTCCCAATCATCAGTAAATCCCTTGAATCTTATATTAGGTGTATTCCCCATTCTTACACCTCCTCAAATATCTTGATAAATTCTTTAACTGCCTCTTCTGTTTCTGAAGAATTAAAGGTAAGATCACCAAGCATTGAGATCAAAGCTTCATTGCATTCTTTAATTGACTTATTTGTTTCTCTAATACTTCCTGTAAGTACCTTTAAATCTATCTCTTCCTCTTCCTCGCTTGTATCCACATACCTCGGGATATTAAGGTTGAAATCATTTGCCTTTATATCATCATAAGACGCCAAATATGTCAGCTTATCAACTGTTTTTCTATCATTATAGAGTTTTAAGACTTTATCGATATGTTCTTCATTCATTACATTCTGCTTCTTTTCCTTCTCAAAAAGATTAGACGCATCAATGAAAAGTACATCTCTACCCTCTCTATGTTTCTTAAGAACAATAATGCATGTAGGAATTGACGTATTGTAAAACATATTTGATGGCAAACCAATTACCGCATAAATTGATCCATTCTTAAGCAATGTCTCTCGAATGGTTCCCTCTGCAGCCCCTCTAAACAATACACCGTGAGGTAATACGATGGCCATAGTCCCAGTCTGCTTCAGATGATAGAAACCATGAAGCAGGAATGCATAATCTGCCTTTGACTTTGGTGCAAGCTTACCGCCATAATCCATAAATCTTTCATCCTGCTTAAAACCTTCAGCTGCTGACCAGTTAGCTGAGTATGGCGGATTCATTACAACTACATCAAATTCTGTCTCTTCATCAGTCGGCCAATCCGCGTCCAATGTATCACCATTTCTAAGATGCTGATTCTCTGGAAGTACTCCATGAAGGAACATATTCATTCTTGCCAAGTTATATGTTGACGGCATAAGTTCCTGACCATAATATTTGATATAATCAGGCTCACTGGAATAATTTCTACAACTAAGCATAAGCGATCCTGAACCCATACATGGATCATATACTTGCAAGCCCTTTTTATTTTCCTGTCCTGCCATTGCGATTCTACAAAGAATCTGTGCCGGTCCATGAGGCGTATAGAATTCTCCAGCTTTTTTTCCCGTCTCAGATGCAAACTGACCTATTAAGTACTCATAGGCATTTCCAAGCACATCACCTTTAGCATGGATCAAATCCGCTCCATCAAGTACCCTTATTACTTCAGCTATTGTGGCACTCTGCTTCTGATCTCCGGTTCCAAGTCTGTTAGAATACAAATCTACGTCTGCAAATAATCCATTGAATAATTCATCTGATTCCTGAATACGATTAAAAGCAGCCTGTAATTTTTCTCTATTAAAAGCATTGTTCTTAACCGCATTTAGCATACTTACATATGTCATATCAGGATCCAGTGTGTAATGCATAGAATCTCTTAACTCCTGAAGTAAATCCTTGGCATCATCTGTTTTCATAACTTCTTCATACTGTTTCTGTGCCTCCTGCAAATCATCTGGAGATTCATCATTCAACAAATCATATACTTTTGCAAGATATGAATCCGATAAATATTTATAAAAAACGAGTCCTAATAAATATGTCTTATATTCGTTGGCATCCATCTTGCCACGAAGCACATCTGCACCGCTCCATAATACCTGTAATAAATCCTTACTTTCTGCCATTTCTTAATCCTCCTCAATTTTTCTTATTATTGTAAGTGTTAAATTCTTAATATCTTCCGCCTGCTTTATCATCAAGCGATTTTGTATTAACGACTGCCGATATAATTCTCCAATTATTCGTTGCTTATCTATATCTGGAAGTCTTATTTTAAGCTCACCTATTATTTTCACATTTAGCTTCTTTACACTAAGTGTTGTTCCTTGATGAAACATTGCAATCTGCTGCTCAAAATCTTTACCTTCATTAAACTGATAGCAAAAATACCACTTATCTAATATTCGTCCATCAAATTCGCATTTTAAAAAATTGGATGTAATACATTTATCTGCATTATCCATCGACACCGGTGCCACTTTTGACTTAATGAGATTAATGATACATTCCGATCTTTTATCATGCTCATTTATGCAATATAGATCACTTTCAAAATTCTCGGGCGAATATAAACTTAATTCTTGCTCTTTAATTCTTGTAGGATTTTTGCCTAAAGAAAAATTAATAACTTCACATAAGCTTTTTAATTCCATCGCCGCTCCTTTCAGTACTTTAGTTAAATTACATATATTATAATACACTAGTACTGTTCACTTGTCAATGTGTAATTTAGTTAAATTACAAATCTAAAAAGGAGCCGTGTTTTACCACGACTCTAACTTACCATATAAACTGTCCCTTTATCCGGACTAATAAATCTCCTTTAAATGCTTTAATTAACTATTTTTCAACCCTAATCCTCGGCTTATTTGCCTCTTTACTCTCCAACCAAGGTAATGTTGCATTAATCCAAACACACAGTTCTATCATTATAAACACACCCAAAATAATTATCTTCACAATAATCCTTGCAGGTGCATTTCCTATATAATCAGCAAATACCCAAAACAAAGCTGTAAACATTACTATTCCAGCCACACAAGGTATTACTGCAATAATCGGTTTTAAACTCAGATACCAATACAATGCTACAAATGCAGCACACCGTCCAAATGTCATCCACCAACTTGCATTCGGAAATAACTTTTGATGAAGCGGAATGCTCCATACAATCCCTGGTACCAAATTAATAAATGGAAACAAATAGTTCTTTTCGTACTTTTTATAATTACTCTCTTCAACAATATACTTTGCCATAATCATCCACCTTTCCATATTATTATAACCTTTATGGCAAGTTATCGCCACTTCTAGTCCACTGGACCAGAAGTGACTTTATTCTCCATCTCGCCATGCACCATACATATCATAATTAACCTCTGCCTGATAATAACTATTAATCGTATTTGGAGCATTGTATAACGCTGTAATCAGATATGCTCTGATGTTTGATATTTTTGTGGTATTGTTGTTCATGCAACTAATCACATACTCCAAATGGCTTGATGTCAGCTTAAGGAATTTGCTCTTAACCAGATTGTAAGGATAATCTTCTCCACCTATGCGGATTGTTTTTCTTGGAACACATACCACATCACAAATCAGCTGATACAGTTCCTCGTATGCGTCTCTGTCTCTCCATGTCTTGCTACTCATCATAGCGTCATATTCAATATTTTCACGAATTAGCTGCATATATGCTTCTGCTTCATCCATCGGATCAACCTCTCTTGATAGAGTGATAGGATGATTATTACTCAATTCAGTATTACTTAATTCTTTATTATTCGGGTCCATATTCTGTACCACCGCTTGTCCACTTTCTGTACCTGTACCGGTCATAGATTCTGACTGGTCGTCTTTATGTACTGGTCTAATTTCTATACCGGTCTCATTTTTGTGCTCGTCCAATTCCACTGGTACGCTTTCTTTACTGGTACAATTATTAGACCGGTCTAGTGCGTCTTCTTCCCCCTTGGATGCAGATTTACTTTCAGAAACGAAATTCTTCACATAAATAATATTGGCGACCCCACTTTTCTGAACCATATCTATAAGTCCTATTGCCTGAAGCTCTTTTAAGAGTCCTACCGCAGTCATCTTACTGCAATTCAGATCCTCCATGATGCTCTTTACCGCATACTTTATGTATACACGATTTTCTTCATCAAACCAGCCACTTCTAGCCGAAAGTCCCATACGGTCTAACATAAGACCGTACAGAAGCTTGGCATTGTTCGATACTTCCTTGAAGCGATTATCTGTAATTAGAGCCTTTGGCAAGCGATAGAACGTAAACTGCTCTGCTTCCTGCCCATAATAAAATTCAAGGTCTAATCTCTCCATTAACGCTTCTCCCCTTTCTCCTTCCATTCATCTAACAATCTGACGATAAGTTCCTCTATATCTTCATTTGACATGTCCGGCGTAAAATAGTTGTCCAGTTTCTTTTGATTAAAAACCACCTTACGTGGCTTTGTTTTTTTCTCTGATAGGAAATCCTTCAAAAACTCCTCATTCAAATATCCTTTTCTGGATGCATCCTTGATTCGCGCGCTCTGCTCCAGACTAAGTGATGCAGACATTTTGCTGATCACTTTATAAACCAACTTCTGATGTTCCTCTGGGATAAAGGAAAGATCCACGCCCTGTCTAAGACTCAACTTTTTCTCATCCACCATATTCAGCAAATCTTTATCCAAACTTGCCAAGCAAATAAGCCTCTGAATGGTCTTCATGCTTTCTCCTGCTTGCTCACTCATTTCCTGCAGGGAATTTCCCTGGGCCTTGCCCTGATGCTTCATCGCTTCATATTTCATCCGATATGCTTTGGCTCTTTCACTTACCAAGATATCCTCTCTTTGGATATTTGCATCCACCATGATTACCACTGCTTCATCGTCATTACAATCTCTAACAATAACCGGCATGGTATCTTTGCCTGCTAGTTCGGATGCATGTTTTCTACGATGGCCAGATATAAGTTCATATCCTCCCGCTTCTCTAGGCCTTGCAATAGCCGGAACAAGCACTCCATACTCTTTGATGCTTTCCACCATCTCATCCATGTTTTCATCATCAACTACTCGAAACGGATGATTCTTAAAGGTATGCAAATCAGATAGTGGGATTTCCACTACCTGACCTTCCTTACCTTGCACTCCTACGGATGCTGTTTCATCCTCTGTACCAAACATTTCCTCATAGCTGCTAAGCTTTATTTTTTCTCCAAGTCCTCTTTTACTCATATGACAAAATCTCCTCTACTATTTTTCCGTAGGCTTTTGCTACCTTGCAATTTTTATCAAACATATAGATACTTGCACCTTCTGCTGACGCTTCCGCTGCTTTTACAGAGAAAGGAATCACTTCATCAAAGATATGGATTTTGTCGGCATAATGCTCATATAAAACCTCTGTGATATCCTTTGCATTATTGGTTCTATAGTCCACCATAGTAATTAAGATTCCCATGATATTAAGCGTTGGATTCATCTTGCGTCTTACTCTACTAATTGTTTTCAATAACTGCTCCAAACCTTTCAATGGCAAATAAGCTGCTTGCACCGGAATAATGATTTCATCTGCAGCAACGAGCGCATTCAACGTCAGCTGACCTAGGTTCGGCGAGCAATCCACAAGAATGTAATCGTAATCATCTCTTATCATTTCAATATATTCTTTCAAGACCGTTTCTGAACTCATGATTCCTACAAGAGATGTTTCTACTCCGGAAAGTTCAATATTTGCCGGCATCAAATCAATTCCCTCTTTGTGATGGATAATTCCTTCCGAAAGATCAAACTCCTCTTCATTCAGCACCCATTCCATAATCTTTGATAATGTAATTTCAATCTTGTCCGGTTCTGGATATCCAAGTGCCTCCGTGAGAGATCCCTGAGGATCATTGTCAATTAGAAGTACTTTCTTGCCTGCTCTTGCGAGCCCAATTCCTAAATTCACTACAGAAGTGCTCTTGGCAACTCCTCCCTTTTGATTTGCACAAATTAATACCTTACACATTTCGATACTGTCTCCTCTCCATAAATTGTTTTTTCTCATTTTTTCCTTTGGTCTCTTCGTTCACTTTAAATGCTTCCAAAATCTCAAGCATTGTACGAATTGGTGTCAGTAACTCCTCATCCATTTCCGATGCATCCTGAATTCTTCTAAGTTCATGCAAAATGGCATGCAACTCATCTCTAAATGTCACAAGCATCATAGGATTTCCTTTAGCAACTACTTGCTGATGAAGCATACTATCAATAAGATAGTCTTGCTTTGTAGCATATCCGCAAAGTTTCCAACGTTTATCCAATTCAGCAGCTTCCTCTGGTGATCCTCGAAACGCAATTGTTTTGTTTCTCCACCTGTTCTTATCATCCTTCTTCTTTTCCGACATTGAAGCCCTCCTTCCACTCATCATCTAAAGCCTCTGCCATTTCTCCCTGAACTGATGGGAATAAATGCGCATATCTATATGTAATTTTCTCGGACTCATGGCCAACTCTGTTGCCAATTGCTACCGCCGAAAATCCCATATCAATAAGTAATGAAACATGAGTTTGACTTTCTGAGGGATAAAATAAGAACTATACAAAATTCGGGTATCTATGGATAAAATGATGTATTAGATAATTTTCAACGGAAAGGACAGATAAAAATGAGATTAATTTATGCGGAATACGATATGTATCATAACAGTATTGATGTAACAACATTCAATGGATATACTTTAAGAATTGACTGCAATGTTGCAGAAGATGGCTTACGGACAACTCCCGGTTCACAATGCGCCTTAAATGCACTGGCAATAGATGAGCCACTGGAATATGCGACATTGGCATTGGATGGAAATTTACAGATGTGGGTAGATGCAGAGGACAGTCTTGAATTATTATAATTGAATATCAAACAACCTTTTTCCTTTAGAGCAGAAAAATGTTATACTAAAATTCAAAATACCTATTGACTCTCTCGGAGCGTCATAGCTTAAAGTTATCTTATCAAGAACAGGAGGTCAGTAGCTATGAGAACTGTAAAAGAAATATCAGATTTAACAGGTATCAGCGTTCGCACGCTTCACTATTATGATGAAATCGGGTTGTTAAAGCCAACAGAAAAAAGTGATGCGGGATACCGGCTTTATGACGATAAGGCACTGGAAACATTACAACAGATTTTATTTTTCCGTGAGTTTGATATCTCCTTGAAAGAAATCAAAGCTGTTTTGGACAATCCGGCTCTTGATAGAAATCAGATTTTACAAGTACAGCGAAAAATGTTGGTAACAAAGAAAGAACGAATGGAACGTCTGATTGCCAGCATTGATGACATTCTGAAAGGAGAGAACAAAATGGATTTTACAATTTTTACCAAAACAGAAGTAGAAGAAATGTTCCAAACCATGCTTGAGTATATGCCGGAGAATATGAGAAATATTGCAATTAAAGAATTTGGTAGCATTGAACAATGGAAAAAGCATTATATGGAAGTCGTATCTTCGGAAGAAATGCAGAAAGGCTATGCAAAGGTAGTTGAATGGTACGGTGGAAAGGACAAGTTTCTGTCTGTTGCCCGAACTCCCGTCAGCAAAGAAGTTGCAGAAAGCTATAACAAACGGATAGAAGCGATTTTGCAAAAACTGATTGCAAAACAGAATTGTGACATAGATTCTTTTGAAGTAAAAGAGCTTGTCGGAGAATATGGCTTTGTTATGAAACAGTTTTCCCAGATAAAAGAAGAAAAAGGCTTTATGATGGCACAGGCGCAATATTACCGCAATGAAAAAATCAGACCAATGATAGACGAAAAATACGGTGAAGGGGCTTCTGATTTCTTTGCACGGGCAATAGAGTCTTTTTACACAAACAGACAGGTAATCTAAATATTTGCCTAAATGTATCTCCTCATTCTATAGGTGAAACAGAATTTCAAATCTGAAATATACAGCCCATCACATCAACGTGACGGGCTGTACTTCCTTAATAGTGATATTTACTACATTCAGCCACATATATACCAATCGCAAGCAATACCCCAACACCTATCAACCATAGCAGGAATAGGTTAATCGGTAAAATCATTCGGATATAATCTCCAAGATATACAACCACCATCAACAGCAGAATTGCAATGGATACAGTCCACATATTGATTCCTGACCGTATCTTTTTTCTATTCTTATCCCACGCCATATGACAGATAAAAAAGAGCAGGATTCCAGTTGAGATGAGGAACAGTGTCAATGCAATCCAGTATACTACATTGCCCCATATCGGCTGACTAATCATGTCGGCGAGCAGTTGTGCAAGTCCACATTCTGCGTCAACTATCATTACCAGCACTTTTCCACAGCCATTCAAGAAAGTGGTAAAGAAATCCACGGTATCTTTCCAAAATGCCTCCTGCTGAAAAGCCGTCAGTATCATAGTTGTTGTGCAAAGCATCATAAAAAGAAACAAATAATTTTCCAAATACTCTTTTCGGTTACGGTAGGAAACAATCGCCTTGTCAAGCAACGACTGTTTACAGTTTTTGCACTTTTCATACAGCACTTTTCTCTCAACCTCCACTTCCTTAATCTTCATATGGCTTCTTGCATAAGCTGCATCCTGTTCTGCCTGTTTCTGCTTATGCAAAGCAGCATCTGCCTTATCGGTCAATTCCTCGTTTTCGAGCCTTAATCTTTCGTTGTCTTTCAGAATCCTGTCGCTCTCGTTCTGCTTCACGATATGCTCTGCCTGTCTGCGAATCTTTAATGACTGCTCCTGAAGCTGCGTCGTTTGCTCTTGCATCAGCACCTGCACGTTCTGCCATTCGGATAAGGTCGGAAGCTGCTGTAGTTCGCTCTCTAATGCTTGTATGGTCTGGGTCTTTTCCGTAAGTTCCGCCTGCATTTGCTCCATCTGTTCCAGCATTGCCAGCAGATCTGAGTCTCTGTAACCTCTCAAATCGTTCATAAATCTCTTTTCTCCTCTCTAAAGCTTCGTCAATTGTTCGTTTTCGTCGTTCAATTGCTGCACCAATGACTGCAACGAATTGATCTGTCTGTCCTTTTCCCTGATTACTTTCTCTTCCTGTGCCAAGTCCTGATTCGCCGCCTGCAGCTCCTCCGTAATCTCCAGTATCAGTTCCTGCTGCTCTGTCATAAGTGCGAGCATCTCTTCCAGTATTGGAAGTTCGTTTTGCAATATTTCTTTCTCCATAGTGCATCCTCACTTTCATTAAATTGTCCTTTAGTTCCATCAGCCTTTTCCCTATTCCCAAAACAGTATCTTTCAGTTTGGAAATGATTTGGTTCAGCCGCTTTATTTCACGGTTAAGTTCCATCCGTTCCGAAGCAAGCCCCCTCCGCTCCATCTGTCTGGCTGCGTATCCCTCGTGAATCGTGGGAATCCGTTCAATGCCCTGTCGTTTAAAGCTCCTGTGGTCTATCTGATTCTCCGGTGCAAGATACTGGTTGCACATATCCGCCCAGGAACTGCGCCACTTTTCAGCATTGGACTGACTATTCCAGTCATTGGACAGAACCGTAACACGTTTCCATAACTTCTCATTCCGCTTTCCGAGTTTCTGCAAACCAGTATTCTCATCCATCAGTGGAATCCGTTCTCCGTTTTCATCAAGCGCATAAGTTTTCTTTTCCTTTGGAGCCCAGCTTCCGTCTTCCTTGAATCCTCTGGTGGTCAACAGGATATGGGCGTGGGGATTTTGGTGCAAAACTGTTTTCCCATCCACATGCTTTTCGTGAATTGCCATATCCGCACACATTCCAGCGGAAGTGAAATTTTCTGCAATATAATTCTGCAAAAGTGTAATCTGTTCTTCCCTTGAAAGTTCAACCGGAAGTGCCACTTCAATTTCCCTTGCAAGCTGGGCATCCGATTTCTTTTCCACTTTCTGCACCTCGTTCCAGAGAATTTCCCGGTTCTGATATTCCTGTGGTGCATTGGCTGGGAGAAAAATCTCCGAATAGATTACACCTCTTTTCCTCGTGTAATCGTGCGTATATCCGGTTTCCTTTTCTTCCAATTTGACACCTGCCCGGTAAGCAGCTGCGGCAACTGCACCTTTTCCAGAGCTTCGGCTGACTATCTTAATGGAAAGATGAAAAATTGCCATCGTACCACCTCCCCGTATGATATTGAAAAACCGCATAGGCGGTTTTTGCTTTACCATTTTGCCGTATCCGGCAAATAGCCGTCTGCAAGACCGCTCTCTGCGAAGAGTGCGATGCAACTGCACAAGTTGCTGTCATCCAAGTACACAACTTGGTCTGGCTGAAAGCCCCGCCGACGGAACGAGCCCGGCAAGCAAAGCGCAGACCGGTTGCCACCTGTGGCAAACTTATATCAGACAGGCTCTGCCTGTCTATAAGTGCGCCCTTCTCTCTTACGAGAAAAGGGAATTGCAAAAGCATTTCTGCCTCTGCAACTCCCAACATATAAAAAGAAGATACCAAATTACTCATTCTTGGCACCTTCCATTTCACTGCCCGTATCCGGGCATTTTTCCATTGCTCTGGTAAAATATTTTCCATTTCGTTCCTGCTGATTTAGGAAATTCAAAAGACGCATCACATCTTCCTCCACCAGCGGACGATCCAGTACCTTTTCCACGATTCCTCCAATCTGACACAGCAGATGAGTACGTTTCTTGCGTTCCTCTGCTTTTTGCTGCTGTTTGAGCCGCTTCATCTGCGCCTGATACTGTTTCGCCTTTTCCATTACCTGCTCATACTGTATTTCCTTTTCAGAAATGCGTTCCTCAATACTTCTCTGTGTTCTAACCATAAGATTGTTCCTCCTTTTAAACTGCTTCTGCTTCATCAGTAGCTGATGAAATTTCATCTGTAAGCGCCACTGTACCCATCAGGTGTAGCAGCTTATCCTCTACGGTATCCGTTGTGTTTTCTGCGAAATGCACATTGACACGATAGGTGGTGTTTCCAATTCTTTTTGTAAAAGTACTGGTACACTTTTCACCATTCTGTTTCTTCTCCATAAAAACCCTCCATTCCTTCAATAAACAATTGATAATCGAACACTTGTTTGTTATAATAAATGCATAGCAGTTGGGGCACGAATGGCAATGTGAATCGTTCCTTTTTTCATTTTCCGTTTTCTCCTTTCTTGAATTCGAGTAATCTGTTTCAATCAAAACAATTACTTCTTCACCTAAAGGAGAAAATTCCGATGCAAAACGGAACTGTTTTGAAAAGATTTTTTGAAAAAGGATTTTTATATGGAGAGCAGAGAAGATTTTTATTTTGATAATTCGGATAATCCAGAATCAGATGATACGATAGAAAAAGAAGAGCATTATAAATGGACGATTTCACTGGAAGAGGAAACTAAAGAAGATGCTTTCATCCCGGAAGAGGATTTACTGGAACAGGCAGAACCTGAGGTTGCCGAACGGCTGATATTAAAAAGAGACCTGCGAAAAGCTGCCATTGCAAGAATGGAAGCTGCTGCCAGAACACAGGGAGATTTTGAAGATGTCATTGACGCATGGGACAAAGAGGATAAAAACCGTGAAAGACGTGAGCGTTATCACGAGGTCTGCCGGGATGATGCCGAGGTTCCGTTTGAGTACAACATGTCTCCGGATGAGATTGTTATTCCGGCACCCATTCAAAGTGTGTACTGGCAGCAAATGATGAAGGGCGAATTTTTAGATGTAATATTTGACTGTCCTTATGAATTGCAGGAGCTTGTATGCGACAGCAATATCTCACAGATACTAAGTGAATTAAGTGAAAAGCACAAAGCACTTTTCTATTTTTTATATATCAGGGATTACAGTACATGCTGTCTTGCGAAAATGTATGAGCAGTCTGACCGGAATATCCGTAAGGTGAGAGCAACCATTTTAAGGAAGATTCACAAAAAGCTGATTCCGGTTTTGCAGTATAAATGTGATAACGGACTGTCAACAACTATGAAGGAACGAAACTTTTTAGAAAGACATTGCAGTACGGATGGATAGATGATATGATTGGAATGTAATCGAATTTTGTTTATAGCAATTACTCACAATAAAAA
The DNA here is from genome assembly GCF_052065755.1 of Bariatricus sp. HCP28S3_D3. NCBI lineage: Bacteria > Bacillati > Bacillota > Clostridia > Lachnospirales > Lachnospiraceae > Bariatricus > Bariatricus sp. HCP28S3_D3. Next base: position 11,678 of record NZ_JBQHTK010000037.1, read on the forward strand.
TAGACATTTATGACGAAACAGAGGTATCAGAAATATGGATAACATTTTTAAACGCACCAGTGCTCACTGGGTACGTTATGATAAATATGAATGGAAAGAATCGACTGACGGCGTTTTGTACCTTACTCCGGCAAAAGATGCCGTAATGTCACTTTACAATCCCATCAAGGAGTATAAGGAGCTGGTACTGACCGCTCTTGGAATTGGTCTTGATGTTATGCAGAAAAAAGCTTCTATGGAAGAATTGAAACAGAGGATTCAGAGCTTTGCAGAACATTTTGGACTTCTTGGACTGATGACCGCACTTCCGACCACACCGGAATTTATCACCTATGATGCGGTGTATCTTCCCAAGAATCATTTCATCAAACAGGAAACGCTTTCTACGGAAGATTACCTCGCCTACTTCTTTCCTTTTGACAAGATCTCTTTTCTAAAAAAAGGTCGGGAATCTACGTGGAATACAGATAGCCGGGAAATGTTTGCGGTATTTATGACTTTACAAGATAAGCCACAAGCAGTGCTTATGAGCTTTCAAAAGGAATATGCTGAAAGCTATGACTGGATTACCACGGTATTCTCTGACTGGGCTTTTACCTTTGTTACCAGCTTTCTGTATTATCAGGATTATGATACGTTGGAGGAAGCAGAACGGAATGTATACCGAAAAGGAATGGAATGTTTTGGCGGCATTGCACCGACTTACCACATAGAACTTTTAGATAAGCCCACCATTGTCTGGGATTTCCATTCCCTGATGCTCGCCATTCAGATGATGTTTTCCTTTATGATAACGGATGAAAACTCTACGCTGAAACTGTGCAAGCACTGTGGAAAGATATTTGTAGCCAGCCGCTCCAATGTGCAGTTCTGTTCTCCGCAATGTAAAAATCAGTATAATGTATATAAGTGTCGGGCGAAAAAGGATGAGGAATAAACAACATAGAAATATCAAGGGAGGAACATAATGATAGTATATATTTATGATGACAAAGAAGGAAAAACAAATGCCATTTCCATAGACAAAAAAAACATGGTGGATGAAGATTTGGAATTTTTTAATGACCACAGTATCCGAAAAGTTTGGCACTCCGGCGAAGAAGAATGGTATCTTTCGATTGTTGATGTCGTACAGGTACTGACTGATAGTTCTGACCCCAAACAATATATCAAGAAGATGCGTGCCCGTGACAAAGCACTTGAATCCAAGTGGGGTACAATTTGTACCCCACTTCAAATGTTAGCACCTGATGGGAAGATGCGAAAAACACAGGCCGCCAACACAGAAGGAATTCTTAGAATCATTCAGTCAATTCCTTCACCAAAAGCTGAGCCATTTAAAACATGGCTGGCAAAAGTCGGTGCAGAAAGATTGGAAGAAATTGCTGATCCAGAGAAAGCAATGGAACGTGCGGTTGCTACATATAAAGCAAAAGGGTATTCAGATAAATGGATTTCACAACGTCTCAGAACCATTGAGATTAGAAAAGAATTGACAGATGAATGGCAAAATGCAGGTATAAAGGAATCAAAAGAATTCGCAACACTTACCAATATTCTTACCATCGCATGGTCTGGGAAATCCGTTCAGGAATATAAAAAATTAAAGGGATTAAAGAAAGAGAATCTGCGTGACAATATGACAAACACGGAACTTGCTCTCAACCTCCTAGCCGAAGTTTCTGCAACTGAAATATCACGAAGTAGACAGCCAGAAGGTTTTTCACAGACAAAAGAAGTTACGATTGCAGGTGGCAAAATCGCCGGGGATGCACGCAAGGCACTTGAAGAACAGCTTGGACACAGTGTTTTGTCAGAAACCAATGCAACTACACCAGAATTGTTAGATGATACTGAAAACAATAAATAATAATTACCGTAAAATAACTTAAAACAGGGTGCAGGCTAACGGTCTGCCCCTTATTTTTGTATCATATTGATAAGATTTGACAGGCAGCACCAAACTTTTTTTTATTTTGTCCTATCTTTTTCTTTATTTGATTCGTTATACATAATAGAAAGATAATTTGATTTCACTAATGGGAAAGGAGGGTGTAAGTGGACGCAGATTTTTTACTAATAAGGAGAATGAAGCGGGGCGATGAAGCAGCTTTTGATATTTTTGTTCATAAATATTATGAATCTATATTAACTTACTGCTGCTACCACTGTCCCGATACATCATACGCCGAGGATCTTACGCAAGAGGTCTTTGTACACTTTTTTGAAAAACTCTCCAATTACCATTATATGGGTAAAACCCTAAACTATATGTATACCATAGCCGGGAATCTTTGTCGTGATTATTATAAAAAGGCAAGGGATGACTTGTGGGATGGTGCATCAAATGAGATAGGGGATATGTCTGATATTTTGGAATTGGATGGTATCTTTGATAAAATTGCAATCGAAGATGCTTTGAAAAAATTGCCTGATGAATTGCAGGAGGTCATTATTTTCCACTATTTTAGAGATTTGAAATTATCTGAAATAGCAGAGCTTCTGCAAGTTGGATTACCGCTTGTGAAATATCGAATCCAAAGGGCGAGGTTGTTATTAAAGAATTTGTTGAAGGAGGATTGATTTTATGAACGCAAATAAGCAATCTAATGAGAATAAGAGCGATAATACAGTCATTTCTGATGAACAGAAAATCAGATTGACGGTAAAGAAATCATTGGAAGCTTTCTATGCTGCGGAAGAGAAAAAAATACTGTCATATCATGAGTTCCTATGGACACAGTTAAAAGTAATTGAAAAGAAATGGTGGCTGTTTCAATTTCTGCTTCTTTTTTGTTTGTGGTTTATCTTGAAAAATGCGGAGGATGATTTTTATATCCAAAGAAGTCTGGGAGTAATTGCATCATTATTCGTTATTTTAGTTATCCCGGAATTTTGGAAAAACAGTTCAAACAAATCTATGGAAATCGAAGCTGTTTCCTATTTTTCCTTAAAACAGGTGTATGCAGCAAGAACACTATTGTTTGGCATTGCAGATACTCTTTTATTGACTGTGTTCTGCGGTGCCGCAACCGTTGGTCTGCATTTTGAGCTGCTTCAACTGATGGTTCAATTTTTGCTTCCGTTAAGTGTAACAGCCTGCATCTGTTTTGGCACGCTATGCAGTAAATATTCTTTCAGCGAAGGATCTGCGATTATCTTATGCGTCTTATGGAGTGCTATATGGCTGTTTATCGTCCTAAATGAAAATATCTATGAAAAGATTGCTGTTCCAGTCTGGATACTGTTGATTGGATTCGCAGCTATTTATATGTTTCTTGCAATCTATCGCTTATTGAATCATTGCAATCATTATTTGGAGGTGTTACAAAATGGAAGTGAAATTTAATGATTTAACGAAGAAATTCGGAAACTTTACGGCTGTAGACCATCTGACCATGACTATGACAAATGGCGTATATGGGCTGCTGGGGGTAAACGGAGCGGGAAAAACAACGATGATGCGAATGCTTTGCACATTGCTGAAACCTACAAGCGGAAGTATTACCTGTAATGGAAAAGACATTTTTGAAATGGATAGTGAATATCGAAATTTACTGGGATATTTGCCACAGGATTTTGGGTTTTACCCCGAATTTACGGTGCAGGACTATTTGATGTACATTGCATCTCTAAAAGGAGTACGCCCTGCTGTTGCTAAGAAACGGGTGAAAGAGCTAATTTCTAAAGTTGGTCTTTCCAAAGTTACCAACAGAAAGATGAAAAAATTGTCAGGCGGCATGAAACGTAGAGCAGGAATCGCACAGGCAATGTTAAATAATCCTGCAATCCTGGTATTAGACGAACCGACAGCAGGGCTTGATCCAAATGAGAGGATTCGTTTTCGTAATTTGATTAGTGAATTGTCAGAAGAAAGATTGGTACTATTGTCTACTCATATCGTATCAGATATTGAATATATCGCAAACCAAATCTGGTTGATGAAAGACGGAAAACTAGTGCGCAGCGGAACATCGGATGAACTCATTCGTACCATGCCGGTAGATGTATGGAAATGTTTTGTAAGAAAAAGTGCGGTCTCTTCTATGGCTGAAAAATATAAGATTTCAAATATGAAAGCAGAGTCCGATGGCGTGGAATTAAGAATTATCTCTAAAGAAAAGCCGGTTCCCGAAGCAAAATGCGTGGAAGCATCTTTAGAGGATGTATTTTTGTATTATTTCGGAGAAAAGGCAGGTGATAAAAATGCTGAATTTTGAGTTGAAGAAAGTGTTTTCTAAATCCAGGAACAAAATTGTAATTTTGCTTATGGTTGTGATTACGATAATTACCAGCATTTTGACTATTAACAGAGTGGAATATGTGGATGAAAACGGGAATCATTCGGTTGGGTTTACGGCTGCTAAGAATCTAAGAAACGCAAGGAACGAATGGGCAGGCTATCTTACCGATGATGTGCTGAAAAAAGTGATTGCCGAAAACAGGAGAATTAACAATTCCGATGAAGCACAGTCTGATGACATTGCAAAACAGGATCAGGCATTTTCAGAGAAACAAGGCATTTTGGGTATTCTTGATGTTATCAGTTCCGCATGGAGCGATTACAGAGACTACAATTATTTTGCCGCTGACAGCGTGTCCGAGGACGATGTAAATAAGCTGTATGAAAAGCGGATTTCTACGTTGAAAAATTGGTTGGATTCCGGTAAGGAATATTATACGCAGAAAGAAAAGGATTTTTTGATTCAACGATATGAAGCGTTGGACACTCCATTTTACTATGAATATACGGATGGTTGGGCAGCATTGCTGCAAAACATATCAACATTTATTTTGATGTTAGCTTTGATGATTGGTTTTTTGGTCTCAGGTATTTTTTCAGACGAGTTTCAGACAAAAGCAGATTCCATCTTTTTTTCTGCTAAGATGGGAAGGAACAAGGCTATTGTATCAAAAGTAGGTGCGGGTTTTCTGATTACCTCAGTTTTCTATATAGTCTTTGTAGTGCTTTATACGCTGACTATCATTTGCGTACTCGGTGCAGATGGCGCAGGTTGTCCGCTTCAATTAGATATGTGGCGGTCTGTTTACAATATTACTTTTTTCAGGGCTTATCTTTTTATTGTAGCAGGCGGTTATATCGGTACATTATTTGCAGCTACACTTGCTATGTTAGTATCTGCATTTAGTCACTCCACTGCTACCGCAATTATTGTACCTTTTATTGTTTTGTGTGTGTTTCCTTTTTTAAGTCGAATTATTACGCTGCCGGGTTTCTGTTCCTTTTTCCCGGATCAATTGTTGGATATTTATAATGACTTAAAAGAATCAGCTTTGATTGAAATTGGAGGAAAAATTATGACCTCTGCAACGGTAATTGTGCCTGTTTATGCCGTAGTTTGTCTGATCCTTCAACCTATATTATATCGTGTTTATAAGAGAACGGAGATTAAATAAGTGAAACGGCATGAACATAAAAAGAGAATGCGAAAATGGGTACTACTTCTCTCTGCTTTGATTATTATACTTTATGTGCTGGCTGTAAAGGGAATTGGAATTACACATCATGCTGCAAATAATGATTATGGCTGGAATTTATTGCTTGTTAATCATGAAAACTACATTCCCCATAATTATAAGGTGGAGCTAACCGAACTATCTAATGGCGAAAAAGTTGATTCTCGAATCTATCCGGACTTGCAGGATATGTTTGATGATGCAAGGGCGCAAGGATATGGGCTGTTTGTTGCCGCTGGCTATCGTACAACAGAAAAGCAACAGCAACTGATGGATGAGAAAATAGACGCATATAAAAATGAGGGTCATAGCAGTTCAGAGGCAAAACGACTTGCAGAGCAATGGGTGGCAATACCGGGAACAAGCGAGCATCAGATTGGCATTGCTGTTGATATAAATGCTGATAAAACAATTAATTCCAGTGATGCTGTCTATACATGGCTTGCTGAAAACGCACACAAATATGGTTTTATCAAGCGTTATCCATCTGACAAAACGGATATAACCGGAGTGATTAACGAACCCTGGCACTATCGGTATGTTGGAAAAGAAGCAGCAAAAGAAATATATTCACAGGGTATATGTCTTGAAGAGTATATTGATGAATTAGACCGCAATAAATAAATGTAGCTGTTTAAGGCTGATTAGTGTTGTATAAATGCTGACAACAATTCTAAAAGCTATAAAAAACAGTTCCGTTTATCCCCTCGAATTTCTCCTATAAGTGAAGGAACAATTTCTGACTTTATGACAGGGTTACATACCCTGTCATTTTTATGGTCATTTTTAGAAAATCTGTTCCCGAATCACAAGATTATATAGCAGTGACCCTGTATCTATGGTAGAATAAATTCATCCATAGATGCCCGGTCACAGAGGTATGGATACCTCGGAAAGGAGATTTTATGAAGAGACCGGACAACAACAAAATAACAGCACTTTACGAGAGACTGTCACGAGATGATGAACTGAATGGAGACAGTAACAGCATTGTAAACCAGAAGAAAATGCTTGAAAAGTATGCCAAAGAACAGGGGTTTACGAACCTTGCTCACTATACCGATGATGGGTATAGCGGCACAAACTTTGACAGACCGGATTGGAAGCAATTGACTGCTGACATTGAAGAAGGAAAAATCGAATGTGTTATCGTCAAGGATATGAGCCGAATCGGCAGAAATTATCTGGAAGTAGGCTTTTATACAGAGGTTCTGTTCCGAGAAAAAGGCGTCCGCTTTATTGCTATTTCCAATGGTGTTGACAGCACGCATTCTGAATCCAATGAATTTGCACCATTCTTAAACATTATGAATGAATGGTATGTGCGTGATACCAGCAGAAAAATCAAGTCTGTACTTCGCAATAAAGGTATGGAAGGCAAGCATCTGACTTCTAATGCCATCTACGGATACAAAAAAGACCCGGAAGATAACAACCACTGGCTTGTTGATGAAGAAGCCGCTGCTGTGGTAAGACGCATTTTCCAGTTGATTATTGAAGGGAATGGACCGATGCAGGTTGCGAGAATTCTTACAAACGAAAAGGTTGAACGTCCTTCCTACTATCTTGCAAAACAAGGACTCGGTACTTGCAGAGGTAAATGCGATATGACAAGACCTTATTCGTGGACAGCTACCACTATCACAGACCTCGTATCAAAACCGGAATACATGGGGCACACAGTTAATTTCAGAACCTTCAAGGAATCATACAAGGACAAGCATTCCCAATATGCTAATCCGGAGGACTGGCTGATATTCAGAGATACGCAGGAAGCTATTGTTGATGAAGACACCTGGTATATGGTTCAGAAAATCAGAGAGACCAAGCACCGCCCAATCGCACAGGGCAAAGCAAATCCATTGACCGGACTCATGTTTTGCGCAGATTGTGGTGCTAAAATGTTCAACCACCGCACAAAAGGCTATGAGAAAAAGGATAAGGATGGAAATCCGACCGGTAAATATACCAATGCACAGAATAATTACACCTGCTCTACCTACAGCAAGGCAAAGGGACATTTTGAAAACAAATGCTCCCAACACCACGTAAGAACAGATGTGGTCAGAGACCTGATTTTGACAACACTGCAATATACGGCAAGCTATGTCAAAGAACATGAGGATGAATTTCTGGAAAAGGTTAGAAAATCCAATGTTCTGAAGCAGGAATCAGATACGAAGGCTCTCACAAAAAAGATTGCAAAATCTGAAAAGAGGGTTACTGAACTTGATCATCTGATAAAACGTATTTATGAAGATAATGTATCCGGGAAGCTGTCGGATAAGCGTTTTGAATTGCTGTCTGCTGATTACGAAAAGGAACAGGCGGAATTAGAAGAATTCCTTACTTCTGCCCGAGAGCAGTTAGCCACAGCAAAGGAAGAAGCTTCCAATGTCGATAAATTCATCGCACTGGTTCATAAGTACACAGATTTTTCTGAACTGACCACACCAATGATTCACGAATTTATAGACAGAATTGAAGTTCACGAAGCTGACAAGTCAACAGGGGAACGCACACAGGAAATCGACATTTATCTCAAATATGTAGGCAAGCTGGATGTTCCAATGCCAGAACTGACACCGGAAGAATTAGCCGAAGAAGAACGGAAACGTCGCAAGCGTGCGTGGAATCGAACCTACAACCGACGCAAAGCTGAGAAAGAACGTGCTGAAAAAGAAAAAGTAGCTTTAGAAGCTGCAACAGATACTGACAAATCTAAAAAGGGAGCATAGGCAACTGCCGGAAACTCCCATTACATAAGGGTTTCAAGCCCACTTCTAAAAATATCCCTATGAAAGCGCAACATGGCTATGCCTTAAATCATGAATTCTAATTCTCTTAACTCCGCTTTCCTTCACTCCTCTGTCCATTTCGTGATGCAGGTAAGATTTTGAAATAGGAAAAATTCGATCTTCTTGCTCCAATCCATAAATACTATCAAGAAAATCTCTCATCTCCTTTGCAACTGTATCAGGCATTACAACTTTTCTAATACTCTTCTTTGTTTTTGGCTTCGTAATAACATCCTCACCTTTAATTCGCTGATAAGATTTTGTAATGGAAAGCGTATTTGTTTCAAAATCAATATCTGCAGGAGTAAGCGCTCTAAGTTCTCCCAAACGAATTCCACACCAATACAAAAGTTCAAATGCCATGTAAGAATATGTTTTATTTGCCATAGTTGGTATGAACTTCATGTACTCTTCTTTCGTCCAGAACAACATTTCATCAGAATCATATTGTCCTAACGCCCCTGCGATACGCACTGGGTTATTTGGCAATTGATAGAAACGTACTGCATGATTAAAAATGCTAGAAAGCTGAGCTTGTACTGTCTTGAGATAAGTCCCAGCGTATTCTCCGCCATTTTTTTTGCTAGCTTCTCTCATGGAATTTTGCCATTGGATAATATCTCTTGGTGTAATATCCCTCATTACAAGATTCTTGAAATAAGGTAATAGCTTTGTTTCAATTATGTGTTGCTTAGAGCACCAGGTATTATATCTGACCTTAGGCTTTATATCCTGCTCATATATTTTGTAAAAATCACCGAAAGTCATATCCAAACTACTTGCCTTTTGAAGTTTGAAATGAATTTCCCATTCCTGTGCTTCTTTCTTTGTTGCAAAACCGCGTTTCAACTTTCTGCATCTTTTCCCCGTCCAATCCACATATAAAACGGACGCGTACCATGTGCCACGATTTTTATCTTTGTAAACAGCCATCGCATTTCCTCCTATTCTTTTTCTACTAAGCCATAAAATCTTTCTTCAAAGTACTTTCTACTAACTCGACCGGTAACTGTTAAATAACCCTTTTCTTTTAGTTCCGAATTAAGTTCTTGAATCAAGCTATAGGCTTTGGATTTGGAAATGCCAACTATCTCTTTAATCTCATCAGCTGAGATAAAACTATCTGTTTTGTACATAATCAACCTCCTTGGTGCTGTATTTGTTATTTCAAAATACATTTGGGTTGAAAAATTCCTTATTACTAAACTCAACTGAAAAAAATGTGTTTTTTGGAAAAATGGATATGTTTTTAGAAAAGTGATGTCCAATTTGGACAAATGAAATTATTCAAAGATTTGTTTCTTGATATCTTTTGGCACTAAAAAGTGTATCAAAAGTGTATCACGAAGGCATAAAGAAAGCCCGAAACCCTTGATTTTACTGGATTTCAGGCTTTTGTGGTACTACTCAAACTCCAGTTTGACGGTAAGCAATATAAAGCAAAATCAACGATTTTAAGCCATTTTCAGGCAATATTGGATAGTTTGAAATAGTATGAAAAGATATCAAAAATGCAATAGAAATGCAATGAGGTGCACCTGATTCACTATCAAGGAATCGTCTCCGGAGGTACTTCAATACCTTTTTAGAATGTGAGGTTATTTTATGGACTATCAATTAGAATTAAAACAAATCGTGGATTTCCCACGTTGCAGAATCTACAGAGATTTTATACAATCACTTATCGCTGACAAGAGCATCCGGACAAACGGAGGCTCTTGTCTTTTTTACTATATCGTGCTTTGCTCTTATGCCAATTACCGCTCGTCTTATCGGCGAATGGAACACATCACCTACATGGTAGGTCCCGGCGAATGGATCTGTACCCTTTCAGATCTTCAAACATGGTTTCGCTGCCGGTTCCAGCATCAGGCAATCTCTATTTTAGATTTTCTGGTGAAGCAAAATTGCATTACATACTCTCTTCTTGGAAATAAGAAAATCGTAAAATTTAAGATCACTGACTGGGCAAAGGACAATACCATTCTGGAATACAACTGTCCCTGCAAAAAGGATGATGGATTTTTCTTTTTCCCTATTGCAAAAGTCCATGAACTTATCAGCCTGGGGAAATGCTCAGAGATGGATATGTTACTGGATATGTGGATTCATGCTATATACAATGATCCGACCGTACAAGGCTCATTCTCTGCGCCTGTTGTTTATTACCGAAATAACACATGCAATCCCCTGACCAGCTTCCAGTCACTTGGAGAACGTTGGGGACATTCAAAAACCACTATATCACGTATCTTAAAAAAATTTGAAGAGTTAAACTTCATCACTCTTGTTAGTTTCAAAGGCAAACATGGTAGCATGATCTATCTTAACTACTACCTGTCTGTAATGTTTGACATCAGTGATGTAATGATAGACAAGGAGGAAATCGCTATGAACATGCAACTGCCAATCCACGTACCTGAAATCGAAGAAGAAGTCTGCGTTTCAGAAACAGTTATAGAAGAACAAATCACCGTTCCAGAAAATGAGTCCTGCGTTCCGGTTTCTCACATGAAATTTATCATCAAAAAAGTCGCAGAACTACTGCAAACACAGGGGATTCCGTGTTGCGAATGCTCCAAAACCAGGTATATATTATCTCCTTTATCAGCCTGCATAGATACAGTAAATCAATATACACTAAGTATTATCTGTCCTTACGGAAAGGCTGCATATCGGTTTGAACTGACTGTCACGCCAGAAGAAAAACCTGCCGTTAGCCTGCCTGCTGAAACATATATGGCTACTGCGAAAGGGGGTGAATAGAATGGCTAGAAACAAAAAACAAAGCTATGCGACTCCTGAAGAAGATCCCCGCTTCCACGACACTTACAAGTTTCTGCGAAGATACCGAGATGCAACATACAGCTTGAAGGTAGTGGTTCGGCAGTTAGAAGCGCAATTCCGTATGGAATATGGAACCAGTGTGGATGATTTTTTAGATTCCGTTTATGCTGCAGGGATAGAATTATCCGGAACTGACATAGCAGAAAGGGCAAAAAGCATTGAGCGGAGTAACAAGATGTTAAAGCTATTAGATTCTTCCGTTGATCTTCTCCGTAACAATCATAAACACGGAGAACAGTATTACTGGATTCTCTATTATGCATTCCTGTCTCCACAGGAACTGAAAAACACGGATGAGATCCTTGAAAAGCTTGAACCGCATATCAGCAATATCTCTTACCGTACCTATTACCGGAAACGTCACGCAGCAATAGAAGCGCTGAGTACCATTCTCTGGGGTTTTACTGCGAAAGAAACCATTGAAATTTTGAATCAATTTTTTCCAGAATAGCTATCGTCACGAAAATGGCATAGTATTGGCCTGCTAATGCGATTGAAGGGAAAAAATACCCATGCTAAAATGAGTATTGCTTATAGTTTTCTTATTTACCAGCACCCTGACCGGTGCTTTTTTTGTACCCGAAAACCGTACTGACAGCAGGCCACTATCTGTACGTACCTCATACGCACAGAATCCTATACGCAAGCTATACGTATAAATATACGTACAATTCCAAATACGAAGGGAGACCATCTATGAAAACACGAGAACAGATATATAAAGGCGAAGGGGCAGCCCTTCTTCGGATTCTCACTACATATCACGCTTTGCATTATGAACAGGTGCTGCAGCTTTTTGATAAAAACAGAAATTCTATCAAATCTCTCATCACCAGTTTGACCAAACAGGGGCGGATTTACCATGATAAAGAACAGCATTTGCTATGCGACACTGAAGAGTCTGCTAATTCACCAGATATGGGAACTATTGCTGCCTTCTGGGTTCTGCTGGATTTTAAAAAGGCACTCATCTACCATACCAGCGGTGATTTTCCCGTTAAATTACATTTCTTTTCCCATGACGAAACCTATGAAATCATTTATGTTGCTAATGGGCAGGAAGCGTTGATGAACCATGTATTTGAAAGTATTCCTCCAAGGGAAGCATTACGAATCATCATCATTGAATCGGAAAAACAAGCGGGAAAACTTACGATTGATGGTGTGGTTGCCTACTGCATGGTCACCCCTGACGGCTCTGTCAGCTACTACCAAAAGAAAGAGGTTTCATGAACACAAATACAAGAATCATATTTCAGAGATTACAGGGTGTAGAAAGTGAAATAGAAAAACTCAGAAACATCCTTTTTGCGCTGAAAACTACAGACATTGAAAAATATGGTGCAAATTATGAAGCACTAAGCACCGATGCTGCCTTACGGTCAGAACGTATCACCTGCCAGCTCAGGAATCTGGTCTATATCACAGATTTCTCTGGCAAAAACAGTTATCTAAAACTTGCTGCAGATGCACAGGGAATCACCATTTCACAGGAACATGAGATTTTGTCTATTACCCTTCCCGGACTTCTTCCCAAAAGAAAAGTCCGCACTAATATGGCATTTCTTCATGAGCCCTTGAATTATGCTCTACAGGAATATGTAAAAAGCCATGACTTAGCTCTGTATAAAGACTGTGTGGTCTGCTTCAGCCAGATTTATGATCGTACTCTTTCCAGCCAAAGGGTACGTGACTATGACAATCTGGAATTCAAGCAGATTCTGGATACGATAGCAACTTACGTTTTATTGGACGATACCGGATTGTACTGTGATTCCTATCATACAACAGAATTTGGTAATGCAGATTCAACAGTTGTCTACATCATGGAGAAGTCTGCCTTTCCGGATTGGGTGAAAGCACATAAAGAGCTCTTGGAAACCATATCGGAAATTTCCTGATTTTCTTACCCTTATTTCCGACATAGGTAAAAAGAGAATGGAAGCATCATATTTCCATGCTTTTTCTACCAACTGACAAAAGCCATTTTACCCAAGTACAGGCTAACATCGGTAAAAAATGAATTGAGGTGATACTTATTTGCTAAGACCAGACACCCAGAAATTCAGGCTGCTGGAACTTATCGGAATCTGTGGGGAATTTCCTGCGGATCAACTGAATCGTCTTTTTACAAGTCCTTCTTATGCTGAAAAAATCATCACTGAACTGAAGGCCGAAAAGCTCATCCGTACTCACTATAAGGATAAACTCAGAGGATATCGACTGACCAAACGTTCCAAGGAACTGCTCCTCGCCTACTATCCTGACCGCTTCCAATGCTATCTATGTGGAAATACTGAGACTAATGTTATCCGAAGCGAACCGTCACGCCGCATCCGTCTTCATCAGAAGGCACAAACATACCTGACGTTACTCCATGCTGGAATCCCATTTTATCCGGATGGAAAACCACATATTTTTTCTGAAGAACGCGAAGCTGCTTCCATCCATATACGAAGCCTTCCTTTATTTTATTCTTCCAGAGAGATTAAAGAACTTGGAGCGGCAACAACAAAAATCAAAAATTCACGAAGTATGGGAATCCTGATGGCACCCCATTGCATCTACGTCATCTACAATACCGGAAGTGGAGTCCTCAAGTGGGAGTATAAAACTGAAGTGCGCCTCAATGCTTTCCTACAACATTATCTGCAGGGATATCCTTACTCCGGACATCCGAAAATTCGTGCAATTATGCTTGGTGACAATATGGAAACTGCTTTCAAACTGCTGACCAGCACTGGTGGCTACAAGCGAAGCCTCTTTATACTGGACACCTCGTTTGAACATTTCCATTATCTCCCCAACAATCTTCAGGGGGAAACATTGATGCAGCTATTAGCAAACCCGGCAATGACAAAACAGCTTAACGAATTATTACTATCGGATATGAACTCTCGCCAGGAAGAAATACCACTGGAGCATGATGCAGTAACCAAAGATGGAAACCCTGCACTTCTTGCTTATGATTTTGACATGCAGCGAATCAATCGATTCAATACCGGACTGAATGTTTACGGCCTACACGGAAACCTGATCTGTTTTGATTTCCAGATCCCAGTTCTCAAAGAATACCTCACAGCAGACATTCAATTCTCCAGTATTGACCTCAACAAATTCAGAAGGGGGTTTTTACATGAACCGTAAATGGTGGAAGCTTATCTATCTGCTTCCAATCTGCCTCTGCACGCTCTATGCTGGAGGCTATGTAGCACAATTTATTTATAACTACCAAACCTGGAGTGCTGCCGGAAACTTTGCTGGCAATGGTACTTACCCACAGACAGCCTCCCTACATCCAAAAGCCTGCCTTATGGCATTGACACGATTTCCATATAACCTGTATGGGATTTTTTCATGCCTTCTTGCCTTTGGTCTACTAACTTTCTTAGTGATGCGGATGGGATATGACAGAAATGGCGAAATTTTTGATAAAGAGCGAAATCTAAACTACTCTACCAAGGGTACCTATGGAACTTCCGGATTCATGACTCCGGATGAGATGCACAAAGTCCTGGAACTAACTGATCATGTGAAGAAAAATAAGGGAACAATTCTTGGCAAGCTAAATGGAAAAGCGGTTTGCCTTCCTTATGAAACACGCATGAATCGAAATGTTGCAGTTTACGGTGCTAGTGGTTCCATGAAATCCAGAGCTTATGCAAGGAATATGATTTTTCAATGCGTTACTCGTGGAGAAAGCCTGATTATAACCGATCCAAAATCAGAATTATATGAAAGTATGGCAGGATATCTGGAGAACGAAGGATATACTGTGCGGTGTTTCAATCTGGTCAACCCAGAAAACTCAGATGCCTGGAACTGTCTGCTGGAAATAGACGGTCAGGAAACTATGGCCCAGGTATTTTCGGATGTCATCATTCAAAATACCGGTTCTGCCAAAGGGGATCATTTCTGGGACAATGCAGAATTAAATCTTTTAAAAGCACTGGTTCTTTACGTGGAACAGGGATTCCCCCCAGAGTCCAAGAATATCGGTCAGGTTTATAAATTGTTGACGCTGAGTTCCGAAAAGGAACTAAATAGTCTTTTTGACCTGTTACCCGTATCCCATCCGGCAAAAGTCCCTTACTGCATCTATAAGCAGGCAAGTGATACGGTAAGATCCGGCGTGATCATCGGTCTGGGTGCCAGGCTGCAGGTTTTTCAGAATAAACTAATCCGGCAGATCACATCTTATGATGAGATTGACCTGACACTTCCAGGAAAAGAAAAATGTGCATACTTCTGCATCACTTCTGATCAGGACAGTGCCTTTGACTTCCTGTCATCCCTGTTCATGACTTTCGTGTTCATCAAACTGGTACGATTTGCAGATAAACATGGCACAAATGGGCGTTTGCCGGTCCCAGTTCATATCCTGGCAGACGAGCTTGCCAATACAGGTGCCATTCTGGAACTAAACAAAAAGATCAGCGTCTGCCGTTCAAGGGGACTAAGCATTTCCTGTATCTTTCAGAACCTGCCCCAGATGCAGAACCGTTATCCATATAACCAATGGCAGGAAATCATCGGGAACTGTGATACCCAATTATTCTTAGGATGTACAGATGAAGTCACTGCAGAATTCATCAGTGCCAGATCCGGAGATGTAACGGTAGGGGTTAGTTCTGAAGCCAAACAGCTCAATACTTGGCGGGTATCCGACTATTCTCCAGAATACAGAAAAACCCAATCCATTGGGAAACGCAAACTTTTAACTCCGGATGAAATTCTCCGTCTTCCACTGGATACCGCTCTGGTCATTCTACGCGGGCAAAAAGTTTTGAAAGTAGAAAAATATGATTATACCCTGCATCCAGATGCCAAAAAGCTTGTCACAAAGAAAGCATCGGAACATGTTCCAAAATGGCGAGAAAATGGACTGACAGAAGAATATGACTACCTCCCAAAGCCACAAGCAAAATCTCAGAAACGGCGCACATATACAACATCAAAAAAGACAAAAGAACCAGTCCTCCCGATTCAGAACCCCGTCTATCAGGAACCTGCATATTCCGCAAGAACTGCGCATCCGTTCCAGAGGAACGGAGCGCCATTCCGCTTCAAACTGAGCAAAGCTCAGCAGGTTGATTAATTACTATTGGTTATTCTGCGATC
>NZ_JBQHTK010000038.1:0-25535 GCF_052065755.1 Bariatricus sp. HCP28S3_D3
GTTCCTTTGCAACTGGCATAAAAATACTCCTTTTCGATAAAAATTGTCATATCTGAATTCTTACCAAAAAGGAGCCATTTTTTTCAAAAACACAAAATATTTTACACTACCACGGTGCCTCTTGCTTTTCGTCTAATCTATTTATATCTTCCTCTTTATGCAATTTCCCATATTACAGTTGCCGTATCAGTAACATTAATATCGTCTGCCTCAATATCTATATCATATGCTCCCGGTGCACTCATTTCACATTCCGTACACTCCATTAATCTCATTTCATTCAATGGCTTTGTTACAAAATCTATCTCTCCCCAAGAATAATCAATTGCCTGTATTTCACCCAATTTCACATTTGCTGCTGTTGTAAGCACCTGTGCCTTTTGAATGGAATCCTCGATTGCTTTATGTAACAGCTCATTTTTACATTTTTCTACATCTGCCACTGTATACTCAATAGAAAACTCTGGCCTTAATGAGCTATGAGCCAAAGCGTAAAGGACTTGCCCTAATCTTTTATTATCAGCTGCAAACTCTATTTTCATATGGTGATTATACTTATAACCTTTAAATCTTCGCTTCCAGCTCTTATCTCTGTCCTGATAGCTTTCATATTCTGTATCGACATTAAAATATACTGTTTTAAGGTCTTTTCTCTGAAAACCAAGTTTCTCAAACAAATCCTTGAGAAGCTCTGTATCTTCTGTTGACCTTCGGAGAGTATCTTCATATTCTTTGCAAAGTTCTTCCTTGTTGACATATAACCGGATTTTATCCGGCTTTACTGCTATTTTCCCTTTTCCTGTAACTTTAATTGTTCTCATCATCTTTGCTCTTCCTTTCATTCTCATTATATTCATACCCATTGATTAAAAGCTCTATCATCTTCTTTGTCATCTGAATATACTTACCAAACGGATTAATCACAATTCCATTCACCTGTTCCCAATTAAGTGCCAGACGAAGTATTGATTCAATAGACTGATTCATCTGCACATTTCCAGCAGAACCCTTATGCATCTCTTCAGAAGATGTAAATACTCCAATCCATTCTTTTTCATCAGCATCTTTTACAGTCTCTATTTTAAGTCTTACATCATGGTCAAGCGAAATCGTGTCACCAGCCTTTACTTTACTTATCTGTTCTTCCGACATAAAAGGATTTTCCGTGATATATGGAACAATAACTTCTCCTGCCTGCTGCATTCTTGTTACCATAACTTCCATAAATAACAGCATTCCATTTTTATCCTGCTGAATATAATACTGGTCGATTGCTGCCTCAATCATCTGATTTGCCTGTGTCTCATCCACTTCATCTGAATAAGTATCCACGCTCCTGCCAAGTACATGATCAAATTCATCAAGAACATCCGTCATCAGTCCCTTATCAATCCGGCTTTTACACTCTGCAATCAGCACAGCTGGGATCCCATAAAATGCTTCTGCAATACTTCCTGTAATAGCACCAAGCGTATCCGTATCTCCACCAAGTGATACTGCATTCCGTATGGCATCCTCAAAATCTTTGGATTCCAGAAATGCGATGATTGCCTCTGGTACTGTTTCCTGACAGCTTTCAACATGATGGTAGTAGGTTCGGATATTATCCAATGTTCTACTCAGATCATAATGAAATTCCCTCTCGATATAAGCTTTGATTTCTTCTTTTGAAGATCCATTCCTTGCCATATATATTGCACTTGCAGTTGACTCTGCACCCTTTATACCTTCTGGATGATTATGTGTCACATTCGCTGTAGCTCTAGCTACCTCTCTGGTTCTTTCCATCGAATCATAAAGCCAGCCTACCGCTGACACTCTCATGGCTGAACCATTTCCATAGCTTCCGTATGGCTTCGGATTATTTTCTTTAAGCCAATGTCTGAAGCATCCACCATAGCCTGCATGTGGATATCTTTTTCCCCAATCCTGCATATTGGATGCTACCGCATCTTCAATTTTCTTTACTGCTGCTTCCGGTCCGACTGCCAGGAGAGCTTCTCCAACTGCTATTGTCATAACAGAATCATCTGTAAAGCCACAGCCTTCACTAAACAAATCAAAATTCTTTGTTTTATCACCTCTGTCAAACTCAAACGGACTTCCTATAATATCTCCTAAAATTGCTCCGTACATATATGCCTCCAATTCCCGGATTACTCCGGCACCTCTCTTTCTCTGTTACAATATGAGTATAATTAAAAGGCATCTTCATATGGTCGCTGTTTGGGCGACACTTTCAGAAAATAAAAATGCCGGTACAATATTGCACCGACACTAATTTCTCTAATATTTTTCATTTTGTTCTGACCATACTGGCGTACCATATTTTTTTCTTGCCACATCGCAAATTGCCATTAAAGCATAATAATTAACCCGATTAGGATAATGCACAGCAGGGTGATAATAATCAAGCACCAATGTATCCTTCCAAAGCGCCAACATATTATCCCATGTATCATCATTCTGTAATTCTTCCCCTAATACAAGTTTCAATAGACTGAGATTATTCCCACATACAATGATATCCGGTTGTATAATTTCCAATTCACGCTTTATTTCCAGCCTGTCTTCAAGTGCGTATTTTTTCAAATCTTCATATTCAGATTCGCTTCCGCCATTGCTTTTTTTCACATTGACCACTGCAATACGGTCTATGATTTCTTTTTCCTTAGAACGTAATACTTCATCGTCATACTCACAGATATTATCGTTAAATGCATTATATATTGCCTGTGTCCATATTGCTACCTTTCTCCACATAGTCCATGGACGTTCACAATCATGCAAATCTTCTACCAGATTATAACCATTTTCATTAGAAGTGTATGCTTCCTTTAAGAAATAACATACTCTTGGTGTATGCTGTGCTTCCCATTTTTCTTCACACACTATACCATCTCTGATAAAACGCTTATATCCATTATTTTTATGTTTTTCTTCCCAATTGTCCATTAAAAGTTTTATATCTGTCTCTCTACTCATGAATATTTTCTCCTATACTCCAAGAATTTCATTCGTATACTTAAACAATGTTACATTCAGCTGCATAATATCATACTGCTTATCTATAATAGCCTTCTGCACGATCAGATCCACCTTACTGCTTGGACTAAATGCCCAGTCCGCTCTGGCAAGTAAATCTCTTGACTGTTCCAGATCAAGCTGAAGTGCAATACAGAGTGCCATTACTGTCTTTTTCTTTGGATGATAATTCTGATCACACTGAATCTTTGAAAAATGTTTCCTATCAAGGTTTGCCCGTTTCCACACATCCTTATTATCAAGATGTGCTTCATCAATCAGCTCAAATAATTTATCATGAAAGGAAACTCCTATATTGGCCAGCTGATCTTCCAATGAAATATTTTCTAACGGCATGAGCAATTCTGTCATGCCAGTATCTGTCATTTCCTCAAGTGGATAGTTGTCTTCTTCTCTTTGAAGCATTTCTTCATTGAAATCTTCTTCTGCCAATTCTTTTACATGAGTACTTCTTCTGCTCCTTAACGGATACTCTTTTCTATGGATTTCTCTGACGTAATTAGCATCTATATAAGAATCAATATCCCCAACAATCTGACCGGACAGCTGAAAAGACCTTTTATCAAACACTACCAGTATAATTTCCATTTCATTTTCAGTAAGAAACTGGCTGAATACTGACACAGCAATCTGTAATGCCTTATCCTTCGGAAATCCATATACTCCTGTCGAAATTAATGGAAATGCAATGCTCTCGCACTTAAGTTCCAATGCTTTTTGCAATGATTTACGATAGCAGTGCTCCAGAATTTCAAATTCATGGTGCAATCCATCCGTCCATACCGGTCCTACCGTATGAATAATATATTTTGCATTTAGGCTATATGCACCAGTGACAGCAATATCACCTCTTGCAATTTTGCCGATGTTCGCTCTTTCTGCGAGAAGCTTTTCTTTTCCTGCTGCCTCATATATTGCTAAGTCCGTGCCACTTGCACATATCGGATTTGGATTAGCAGTATTTACGATTACATCTGCTTTTACCTTTGTTATATCGTTGCGAACAATCTTAAATGGCATTGTGGCACCTCCTTATTTTCTAATTCTCATCCAATCTGCAATAACATTATCTTCCCCTCTTGTTCTTGTACCCCAATACCCCGGATGTGCTACAGGGTATATATGTGTTTCCCCATAAATATAAGGTTCTCCAGTTCCTATAAGTTCAGATACTCTATTACAGGAAAACTCTTTATCAATCAGAGTTCGTATTACAACCACGGATGTATCAAGACCCATACAGATTATGTTTTCTGGCTCTATAATGTCAATCAGTGATTTTATTTCGGCTGCATCATTTGCCAATATCTTTCTGGTCATATTTCCAGAATACTTATCTCTGCGATAGCCCAAATTACAATTGCAGAAAAACAAATCTGGATATTTTTTCTTGTCAATTTCATTTTTACCAAGCAGTTCAAAGTATCTGACAATATTTTTATCCGTCTGTGAATCCCTTGCTTCCAAATCTACATTTTCATGGAACATCACATCTACGCCATCATTCATCTTACGGACATTTGCAATCGTACCCTTTATCTCTTCCTTTTCAGGCGGTCCAAAATCCTGACCTATCAGCATATACTTAATATGTGGTGTCTTCTTGGCGTAATCTCTCCCTTGCCAATATGTCCATAGGTTAATTTCCTGACACAAATCTTCTCCCTGACGTAAATCGCACCAGCCAAGTGTCAGGTTCTTTGTGTATATAGGATTTTTACAATATTTGTTTTTTACATTTTCTATCAGCTTGCAATAAGCTGCGGATTTTTTTACATTCATTTTATGTATATTCACCTCAAAAATTCACTGTTTTATTTTAACACTTTCCTTATCTGCTTATCCGTTGCCTCCGGATACATCTCATGCATATAATCTACAATCTGCTTCCATGAATCCTGTGGATTATCCTTGTAGCAGGAAGTCACATAATCGTATCCATAGATATGCTCAATAGATGAATACACTGCCACATCCCATCCATATTCAATACCTCTTTTATTCACTCTCTTCTTAAAATCGCAGTTGCACAGATATGTCTGCATCATAAGATTCGTTATTGCACCATCAAATCCCTTTTCTCCATCCTTACCAAATCCAGCTTGTTTTTTCAATTCATTTGAATAAATCTCTGAATCAGCATTATCTTCCATAAAATTGACCATTATCTTTTTATGCTTATTAGGCGCTTTTCCATCATCATATAATGCATCAAAATCATATCCATCCCGGCGATAATTAGCAAATACAGGAAACCAATTTTTTGATATAAATCCTGCCTTCTTATCAAAGAACTTTCCATAGACGATATCATGCCGCCTTGCTATAATAGCCCGCCACATCCATGGATCAATCTCCGGATTATCACTCCACCAGTACTCTGGAACAGTTCTTTCTTCAAGTGAAAACCCATCTATGTCATTCTTAAATAATGGTAAAAAGCCAAATTCATTTATATACTTGATTGCTTCATCTACAGAATGGATGCAATCCGGGTTGTCCCAATTCATGCCATGCATAATCCATTCACCTGATTCGTTTCCCATAATATGTGTACCTCATTACTCAGCGTACTTGTCAATCCAATTTTCGCCATCATATTCATCAATCTGTTTTACTAATCTCGTAAGATAATCTTGTAACCTGCTATCTTCTTCACTTGCATACCACACATTTGCCCGTCCAAATCCATAAGCCCAACCATTTGATTTTCTTGGGACTTCCCATTGTACCTTTCTTGATCTAATCCCTGCAGGAAGTAAGACACAATCAGATGAGTTTGCAATTGCATTGTAATATTGTATATCTTCTGGAGCAAACACTGCCTCTTGATAATGTCTGAAAACTGTAGCATGTTTATACCATCCCACGACCGTCGTAAACTTATGTGCCGGATGCTTTGCACAATAAACAACAAGCACATCATCTACTGATTCTTCTTTTTTTAATAGTTCACAACCTGCAATATTCTCAATCCGCATTTGATTTACATCTTTACCATTATGTGATTTTGTCTCGAAAAACCCCAGACAATATAAGCCCTCCTTGCCCTCCATATTCACCGGTGTAAAATTATATTTTTCATGTGCATCTCCTGTCTCATCAACATAGCTTCCACCATTTAACGGAGTATCTTTTCCATCTTCATTTCCTCGATACTCCTTCATCCACGCTATGTTACAAAAAAGTATTCTCATCATATCAACCTTCTTTTCCCTTTGAAAATGGACTCAAGTCGATAAACAATTTCTTCAATCCACTTGTGTCCTTGAACTCCTTGAATAAATACTCCAGAAGTTCTTCCTGCCTTGCCTGCCCTAATGTAAGCCGGTAAAGAGACAGAATCTTTATCAGCCTTTCATAATTAACCTCATCCTTACTCATAGGATACATTGGCACAAGCCTTTCTATTTTAACACTCTGATTTTTTCCGAAACACCAGAATGGTACAAGCTCTGACTGGTCATTCTGCTTTTCCGCTTTAGCAGCTTCAAACATTTCTGTCCATATGTCTCGCTTAAATGTGATACCATCTGCCTTACCATATTTATCAGCAACATTCTGTCTTATTGCCAGACACTTAAATCTATTGATTCTGCCTTCCCTTTGTTCCAAATCAGTCGGTCATTTTTTGCGGACAGTTCATACATGCTATCCTTTTCTGTTCTCTGCTCCTGCGTTTGCTCTCGTTTGATTTCTCCCTCCGTATCTTCTTGGCACAAGCAGGACAATACCTTGATGCACCAGAGCCCGGGACATATTCAACGCCGCACACCGTACAATTTTTAGCGGGCATTGCTGCCCACCGTTTTGTAGGTATGATATGTAATTCATCGACAAAGCCGATGAATTTATAGTAAATCTTGATTTCCTGCTTCACTGTTCCGTCTGCCATCTTCTCACGCTCCGAAACAAGTATCTTGTCTATGAGTGCGTTTATAACTGTTGCATCCAGTTCTTTTAAGCCTTGATAATTTCGGATAAGGGCGAGGAAGTCACGGATTCCCCGTGATTTCTCGTAGCTTTCATTAAGAGTTTCCGTCACCTCTTTCAGCCTTGCTTCAATTTCAAGCTGCTCTTTCTGGTATTTCCCCGACATCATCTCAAAATTCCGCTCGGTAATACGCTCCATGACCTTATCCTCGTAGAGAGAGGAAAACAGCCTGTCCAGTTCCGCAAGGCGTTTGTTCAGCTTCTTACGTTCTTTCTCTAATGCTTTCGCCCTGCTCTGGTCTGTTTCCGTGAGCCGCTTTTCTATGGCCCTGACCGCCTTTTCATCATTCACTGCCATATCCGCAAAACAGTTGATGTCGGCAAGAACGGCATTGAATAAATCCCTTGCTTCTATATTGTGGGCACTACACTCGCTTCTTCCGTTTCTTGCATAATTATTACATGAATACTGTACACAGTCGATAATCTCTGGGCGTTTCCTCCTGTGTACGTTCATTGCCCGCAGAGCACATCCGCAGTCCACACACTTGATAACGCCTGCAAAAATATTTACAAATCCTCCCTTGTTCTGTGGAAGCCTACGACTTGTAATAAGCTGTTGGACAATATCAAATTCCTCCTGCGTGACTATTCCCTCATGGGTATTGGGTATCACTTCCCATTCTTCGGGCAGCTTAGAGGGGCGTTTCTTGCTTTTCATATTGGCGGCAATCCGTTTGTAGCCTACAAGATTTCCCGCATATATCGGGCTTCTTAAAATGCTCCTCACGCTGTTCCCACTCCAAATATAGCGTTTGTCCTCGTTCCCCTCAAAATGACGTTCAAAGCCTGTTTCGCCACGCTCCGCCGCATAAGCGGCAGGGCGTAGGATATGCTGTTTATTAAGATGTCTGCAAATTTTGGCAACTCCATTCCCTTTTAATGCAAGGTCGAATATCTCTTTTACAACATGTGCCACTTTATCATCTATCAGCAGATGGTTGTGGTCGGCAGGGTCTTTGATATAGCCATAAGGGGCGGTAGTTCCCATGAATTTCCCCTGTTGAAACCTCGCCCGATATGCCGATTTTATCTTAACAGATATGTCAGCGGCATACATTTCGTTTAAAATGTTGCGGAAAGGCGTGATGTCCATAGCAGATTTATTCAAGGTATCTACGCCGTCATTGACCGCTATATACCTCACGTTATGCTCTGGGAAGAAAACTTCCAGATATAACCCACAATCAAGATAGTTTCTCCCCAGACGGGATAAATCTTTCGTAATCACGCAGTTTATCAGACCGCTTTCAATGTCTTTTATCATATTCTGGAAACTTGGTCTTTGGAAATTTGTACCAGAATAACCATCGTCCACATACGTTTTTGCTATGTGCCATCCCTGCTTTTTCACATAATCCGTGAGGATGGATTTCTGTGTCGCAATGCTCGCACTCTCGTTATCCGTACCATCGTCTTTAGATAAGCGGCAATAAATGCCGACTAAATAGATTTTCTTTTCTTCTTTGATTCCTGCCATACTGTAAAACCTCCGTATCTGTCCTATCTGTTTTCATGTCCCATTGCGTACATTCTAAGCGGACAGCCCCTCATTGTCGAAGGTGTCGCCCTCGGCAATCTTCTTCCGAATATCCTCGGAGATAATCGGGACAAACGCTTCTGTAACGGTCTGTGTGCCGACATATTCACGGCTGATTATCATCTGCACTGGTGCTTTTGGCACGATACGCTTTCTCTTTTTATCTGCTTTCTTATCCTCGCCCATACTTAAATCTTCCTTTCCAGACAGGGCAGGGAAGAGTTTGGAAATGTCCCCGCCCTGCCAATCAGATACCATTAATCCTCGCTGTTTAATTCTTTCTGTAATGCTTTAAGGAGTGCCGCCGCTTCATCAGCGTTCAGCGTGATTCCCTTGCCGCACTTTTCACGGTTCGGGGAAAAGCTGCGGATGTCATACTTCGGCTCTTTCCCATTCCATGAAATGAGATTGATTTCCTTTGTGTAGCCACTGTCGCCCGTAGACAATACTGCGATTTCCTTTACGATTTCATACTGGATTTCTCTCATTCTCCATACCTCAACTCTCTGTATTTACTTCCCGAAAAAAGAAGATTAGCGGCTGTCACGGTTGCGTTTCCTCTGCAACTCACGCTCCAAAAGTTTGATGATGGTTTCCTCCATCTGCTTCGGCGTTGTGTTCTTCGGAAAGTATTTTTTCAGCTTGCTTGTGTTGATTTTCAAGGTTTCTTTCTGGTTGCCCTTTTCCTCCGTCATAATCGCAAATATCGTATCCATGTCAAGCCGCCCGCTCTGGCTTAACTGTTTCATCCGCTGTGCCTGTGAGAGTGAGGGCGTTGCTTCTTCGCTCTCCATCGTGGCAAAGAGGTTTTCCTGCTCGTCTTTCTTCAAGAAGGACAGTTCCACCGCAGGCGTGAGGGCGATTTTCCCCTCGTCCACCATCTGCAAAATCGGCGGTATCAGTTCCGTCAGGCGGATAAAACGCTGCACGGTCATCCTGCCCACGCCGAAGCCCTGTGCCACCTTGTCGTCCGTCCGCAACTTCGTCACAACTTGTGACGAGGTTAAGTCTGTGCGGAAACCCTGCCGCTTCATGGCTTCGGATTTCATCTTGTAAGCAAACGCCCGCTCCGATGGCAGGATATTCTCACGCTGCAAATTGCTGTCTACAAGGGTGATGATGGCTCGGTCACGGTCTAAGGGCAGGACAAACGCAGGCACGGTATTTATCCCTGCAAGTTCAGAAGCACGGACACGCCGCTGTCCTGCAATCACTTCATAACCGTCCCCGTCCTCTTTCGGGCGTGTGATTATCGGCGTGACAATGCCAAATTCCTTGATGCTTTCCGCTAACTCTGACAGTGTTTCATCTTCTGCCACATGAAACGGATTGTCGGGGAACGGGTACAAGTCTTTGGTCTTTAACACCTTAAAATCCTGTTTCTTCATTCACATATCTACCTTTCTTTCGCTCTGCTTCTATGATTTTTCTGCAATTCTTCCAACACTTCGGGCGGTATTTTTGACAGCAGCCGCCCCATCTGCTCGTTGGTTCTCTGCAATTCAAATATCTTCTGATTCGCTTTCTGCACCTTTAGTTCCTGCTCGTACTTTTCATCACGCATACGCCCCGCATAGTCTGATTCCTGCCCAATTCTCTCTTTCAAACTGTCGATATACGCCTGCTGTTTCCCGATTTCCTTAGAGAATTTCTCCACGTCTGGCAGCCATGCAGAGAGTAAATCTAACGCTTTATCCCTTTTCTTCCCTGCGTTAAAGGCGTTGATGTCGGATAGGGCAGACACGATTTCTTCATACTGTTTATCAAGCCTGCCGCCTAATTTATAGAGCCATGTGGGGACGTGTTTCCGCTTGGTTTCCATTGAGGACTGCCCCCGTTCAAGCTGATTCCACCGTGAGGACATCCGCTCATGGTAGGCGGTCTGCCACTCGGATAATGATTTCTGGTTGCCTAAGATAGCTTTCGCTGACAGCTTATTGTCTGGCGTAATCGGCACAAAGCAGAGGTGCATATGGGGCGTTCTCTCGTCCATATGGACGACAGCGGAGAGGATATTCTGCTTTCCAACACGCTCCGAAATGAAGTCAAGAGCCGTCTGGAAATACGCTTTTTGTTCTTCGGGCGGTAACTGGTTCATAAATTCTGGTGAAGCTGTGATGAGCGTTTCCACCATCATCACGCTGTCTTTCCTTGTCCTGCACCCCGCTTCGGCTACCATGCGGTTAATCTCTTTCTTGTAGGTGTACTTTGGTGGTGCTATGAGATGGTAATTGTTTTTAGAGCGTTCCATATCTATATCTGGGTTGCTTTTGTAGGCTTCTTTCTTCCGCTCGTTGTGGCGTTCACAAGCCGCAACGCCGCCCGCTTTTCGTTTCTGGAAACGCAGGATTGCATAAGGCATAGGCGGATTCCTCCTTTCTTTCGGCGGGTGACCGTCCTTTGGGGTGACAGCGGTGACGGTGGTGACAGCAGTTTTGGGATACCCCCTGCCGACTGCCGCAACTGTCACCCTCACCCCCTGCATGACGGTCATGTCGATGATGACGGTGTTTTTGGGATACCCCCCTCGCAAGAGCCGTCACCGTCATGCCGCCATTCTTTTATCCGAAGCCGTAAGGCGTAGGATAGCAGGGCACAGCCCTGCCTTAAGGGAGTCCAGAGGGAACGTCTGGCACACGACTTTGCAGGGCAAAGTGTAGTGTGTTACACCCTGTAAACGCAGTCGGAAAAATCGGAATGATTTTTCTGACCGCAGGGGTGGTTTTACACGACCGAAAAGGGCGAGTAAATCTCACGCCTGCATTTTGCGTTTACGGGGTGTTCTCCCGTAGGGATGACAGCGGCAGGGTATCCTAAAATCACTGTCACCACCGTCACTGCTGTCACCCGCAGGGCAGAGCCGCCAGCTTTACATGGCTTTAAGCGTCAATGACAGTAACAGGGGGGTATCCTAATATCGCTGTCACCACCATCACCGCTGTCACCCGCCCTCCTTGCAAGGGCAATCCGCCTGCCGTCTTTCCTGCGGCTGTACTGGTAGCAGATACGGTTCTCGCTTAAAAATGTGGTGCGGTATTCATTCAGCCATTTCGTAATCACCGTGGGTATGGTTTCCGTTTCCCCCATAGCGGCTAACAGTTCCGTTGCCGTGCCTATCCATTCTTCCTTATCCCTCATAAAATCCACCAACCGAAAAAGGACATCTGGTATCGTTTCTTTCGCAAGCTGCTCCTGCGTTTTCCGCTCCACAAGCTCCCAACGGCAATCACGGAAACGCAGCGTGTATTCCTGATAAGGCGTGTCCCTGCCCGTCACATACAGCTTGGCGGTGTCAGACGCACGTTTCTCCTTTTCCAGAACAAAGGTAGCGTCCGCACTCCCCGTTAATCCTGTCGTCCCAGACACCTTGTTGAACACGTCGCTGTCATTCTGCTTTCGGATGTGGTGTACGACAATGACCGCCAGAGAGTGCCTGTCGGCAAAGTCTTTGATGAGGGAGATGTCCCCATAGTCGCTTGCATAGGCATTGTCTTTTGAAGCTGTACGGACTTTCTGCAAGGTATCAATGACAATGAGCCTGCTGTCTGGGTAATCTTTCAGATAATCTTCAAGCTGCACGATAAGACCGTCTGACAGCTTGCAGCTTGCCACGGCAAAGTGGAGCCGCCCGCTTGCTTCGTCCGTCAAACGAAATAACCTGTCCTGTATGCGGCAGAACGTGTCCTCAAGGCAGAGGTAAAGCACATCGCCCTCCATTGTCGGCATATCCCATAAAGGGATTCCCTGCGACACGCATAAGCATAGCTTCAGCATGAGCCAGCTTTTGCCTATCTTCTGTGAGCCGCAGAACAGCGATAAGCCTGTCGGGATAAGGCTGTCCACCACAAAGGATGGTTTCTCAAGCGGTTCATAAAGGAGCGTTTCGGCGTTGACTGTCTGTAACTTCTGCATGGCTTTCCTCCTTTCGGGCGGTGTCTTTGTTTTCGTTGCACATAGGCGTTGACCTCCTTAAAAATAGATTTACTCCCACGGAAAAAAGTGAGAGTATGTAATGCCGCCAATCCCACACAAATAAAAAACAGATTTCTATTTCGGGCGGTGTCGGTCACGGTTGGAGATATTTCTTCAATTTCCGCCTTTACTTTCTCCTTTGCAATCGCAACAGATTTCTGTATTGCCGAAGCGGTGCAATGCTCCATAGCGGCGATTTGGTAAAAATTGAACTCATACTCGTAGTAGAGCAGGAAACGCCGCCTTTGTATCTCTGGAAGGCTCCCAACCGCCTTATAGAGCGTTTCATTCCGTTCTTCCTCAACCATGCGTTCATCAAGGCTCTTAGGCACACGCAACGCCCGTCTGTAAAGGGTTTCGTCCCATACCTCGTTAAACTCCCTGTGCCGCTCGTCCCATTAGAAAAGATTCCTGTTCCTGCGCTCCATCTGCCGAAACTCCATAAAGAACTGTTCCGACACTTCCAACTCGTGGGATTTGCCCTGCCCGTCCTTAAAGCTGATAAAATACCTTGTGCCGCTTTCCGTGGATTCCTCCCGAAGCGTGTATGCCTTAACCCTGTATGCCATCCTGTTGTCCTCCTGCAAAAAATGAGTGAGGGGATTTCCATCCCTCACCCAGTAGCCCGCAGGATGGCAGGCTGTTTTAGAAGCTATAAAATTTTCCGCAGCTTCTTCCGCAGATGGTCTAACCTCGCATAGATGGCACCAGTCGTCAAATGCACAAGCGGGGCAATCTCCTTTGTGGAATACCCCTGCATTTTCAGCAGGACGATTTTCAAGGTACGCCCGTCCACCGTGACTAATACTTGATAGAGATTTTCGCTCTCAATCTCTTCCAGTAACTCCGCAACCGTACCCACTTCCGCCTGCCGCTCCCTGCCTGCCATGTCCTCAAGATATTCCGCAACGTCATTCGTCCATCGGTAAAACCGCCTGTTGGAATTGAAGTCTGCCCTGTCCGCCATGCGTATCTGCTCAATGGTCGCTTCATCAACGCCGCACTCACGCAGCAGCTTTTCCTCCGCTTCTTTCCAGATACGCCATTTCCTGTCCTCCCGTCCGTGGTTGTATGCCATTCTTACTTCCTCCAATCAGAATTGATTGAGAGGGCAGAGAAAAGCCCCCTCATCTTCCCAAAGGAAAAAACAAGGGGGCTGAACGCCTTAAATTTTAATTTTCTATTATCTTTCTTAGTTTTATTAGGATTCTGGCTTTGCGTTTGTTTACAACGCTCTGGGTTATGCCCAACCTCGCCCCGACTTCACGCTCGGAAAGTCCGTCAAAAAAGATTGCCTGTATCAGCTCCTGTTCACTATCCGACAGCAAAGGCAGGGCGGCTTTCAGCCTGTCCACCATGACCGCATTGACAACGGTTTCTGCAATGTCCACCGCTTCATCAGTGATAAAGTCCAGAGGATTCCCCTCGCTGTCCGTAAATCCGTCGAGAGATAGCAGTCTATTCTTTGTATCTAATTTTTGCAGATAACGCCACCGTTCCTTGTCACGGTAGAAGTCTGTGTATTGCTCCCTCACGACTTCAAGCAGACAGCCTTGAATGGGGATAAACAGCTTGTCCATATAGGTCTGGTCGGATTCCCTGCAACGGCAGAACTCCGTGTAGGATAATTCCACATAGCCGCCACTTTCTCTGATATATACCTTTCTTGGTGCATATTTCACCATAAATACCTCCCATCTGAATTTTTGAAATGTAAAAAATCCAGATGGAGAGGCGGAGAACGACACCGCATATCAGAAACAGCCCTACGGCACTTTCCAACAAAAATCGACAAAAGAAAAACCGCAAAGGCTCTGTGACCTTTACGGTTATAGGAAATAGTAATTCTATTGTATGGAGATTGTACTTCTACTTTCAAGGTGAGAAGTACCGTTGCACTGGCAGAAATTTTTTTAACTGGTTTCCTGCCGTTCTCTGATATGCTATGTATTGATAAATTTTGCTTCGTATGAGCAGATAGATAACTGCCCGAAAAAAGGACATAAAAAAATCCCTCCAAATTTAAAAACAAATTCAGAGGGTAATTTAGGGTATAACAAAATAACCCACCCGAATATCGTTTTTTTTATTTGGTGAGTTTGTTCTTTCAAATACGAAACAAAAAGAGCCGATGATTCGTGAATTGTTCCACAATTTCATCGGCTCTGCGTCTTAAGCGTCTGGCTCTTTGATGACAGTTATCTTCAAGTTGTCAACTTTAATCAATCTTTCTTGTCTGCATTTTGGACAATAAAGGGGATAATTCTCCAAAACAGTGTCCTTCCTAATTTTATTACGGGTTTTGCTCCCACAAACAGGACACAATATCCATTCGCATTTCATCATAATTAGTCTCTAATCCTTTCAAATCTCATTTTATATGACTTTTGCAAGCTGTTAAGCTAACTTGTGGAACATATGCCGAACCTTATCTATACGGCTATTCGGGCGGCGGGGTTGGCAAATAAGTTTACCAGTAGCTGGCTGGTATCCTTTTAACTCTGTCAAGCAGACTCCCTGCCCATTTGTGAAATAAGTTAAATCGTTCCTGTATTCTTGAATACATCTAGCAGGGATTTCTCCTTTCAGAATGACCTCGTCATTCTTTATCTGAGTACTTACAATATCTGCACAATACCTTGGAGCATCATGATACGCCCGTGAGAGATATTCCTGCGGTGCATAAATTTCAAAGTGGAGATATGGCTCTAATAGTTCTGTCCCTGCTTTTTTTAAAGCCTGCTCCAATACGATAGGGGAAAGCAGCCGAAAGTCTGCGGGGGTACTTACAGGACTATAATACAATCCATATTCAAAACAGATTTTACAGTCTGTCACTTTCCATCCATACAGCCCCTGCTCGCAGCCATAAAGAACCCCCTCCATAACCGCATTTTGGAACGATTGGTTTAAATATCCAAGTGAAACTCTGCTTTCATACTGCACTCCACTTCCAATAGGGAGCGGCTCTATGGACAACCCGACAGAAGCCCAGAAAGGATTTGGCGGGACTTCTATGTGGATGGTATATTCTGCTTTTCTAAGCGGTCTTTCCATATATATAACAGTAGGCTCTTTTATTTCTGCCTCCACATGATATTTTTCCTCAAGGATGGCACAAATGACTTCCATCTGCACTTTCCCCAAAAAAGAAAGTATAATCTCATGCGTTGTAGTATCCACATAATATTTTAAAAGAGGGTCGCCATCTGAAATTTCTGTAAGTGCCCCAAGCAATATTTCCCGCTGTTCAGATTTCTTTGCTGCAATCGTTGTTTGGAGCATAGGGAGAGGATTTTCAATAAATGTTCTCTGCGGCAACAGCATTTCGTTCCCCAAAATACTGTTTAGCTGCAAAACATCATTTGGTAAAATTACAATATCACCAGAGCAGGCTGTATCGGATGAACATAATTCACCGTTTGTCGGAACACACATCTCTGTGATTTTTATTTTCTCTTTTTCAGATATTTTAATAACATCCCTCAAATGCAATGTTCCGCTATATATACGCACATAAACAAAACGCCGCCTTTTCTCTGAATATTCAATCTTAAAAACCTGCCCGCATAGTTCAGATTGACCTTCAGGCGTTGATGAATAAAACTTACTGGCAATCACTTCTATAAGCTGCCGAATCCCCAGATTGTTTTTAGCGCTTCCGTGATAAACGGGAAATAACGTTCCGTTTTGGAATCTCCTGTTTTCTTCCTGTTCCAGTTCTGACATTTTAAACGGTTTCCCTGACATATATTTCTCTAATAGTTCATCGTTTCCCATAATTACCGCATCCCACTGTTCCATATCGTCATTGTCCGTTACATTTATATGAGGATGCTGCCCAACCTTTTGCTTCACTATAATTTCCGAAGAAAGCTTTGCTTTCATTTCTTGATATACCATTGGCAAATCAATCCCCTCTTGGTCAATTTTATTGATGAAAAAAATTGTCGGAATCTTCATTGTCTGTAGTGCATGAAACAGTATACGGGTCTGTGCCTGTATGCCATCCTTTGCAGAAACTAATAATACTGCTCCGTCTAATACGGATAAAGAACGGTATACTTCCGCCAAAAAATCCATATGGCCTGGCGTATCTATAATGTTGACTTTTACATCCTCCCACTGAAAAGATGTCACTGCTGTCTGGATAGTGATTCCCCTTTGACGCTCCAAATTCATTGTATCTGTCCTTGTTGTGCCTTCATCTACGCTCCCTGGTTCTGCAATTGCACCACTGGTATACAATAAACTTTCCGTTAATGTTGTCTTTCCTGCGTCAACGTGAGCCAGAATGCCTAAGTTAATTATTTTCATGTGATTTTCCTCCTATCAACACCCAAAAAAGGGCATAAAAATACCCAGTGATAAATACTCCTATCACTGGGTAAATAACTCCAATAGCCCCAAAACACTTATATGTTTTCGGGCATATAAAATTACATGATAAAAGTATTCTTAAACTGGGTACAAAAAACTAAGCCCCATATTAAAAGTGAAACGGGACTGCTACTTTTTGTTCCCACTATCAAATTGACAGTTTATTTAAGAATACCTTGCCGCATATTTATTAACTCCTTGTATAATACTGAATCTAATTATATTCCTTAACCCTTTATTTGTCAAGCTGACAAACTAAAGCAGAAAAAGCGGCAGGATTTCCCCCTGCCACTAATCATCTGTTTATGCAAAAATAATTTCCTTTTCCACAATCTCCCTCGCACAAGCCCTTATGTTATTGAGGCATCCTGTCCATTCTAAGGCGTTTTCTGCCTTTAGCTGTTCCGTTATGCCCTGTGCCTGTTTCATACCCTCTATGAGCCTTTCAAAGCGTTCCTGTGCCTGTCTGTTGATGTCGGCAAGGTAGGCGTTTAGCCTGCCGCTTGTAAGAAGATTGGTGTATGTAACTTTACGGTACTGTTTTAGATAATCTAAATGCCGTTGCCCCCAGATGCCTATTGCCTGTTCTTCTTCGGCGGGTACAGTTAAGCACGGTATCAAATAATCCCCTTGCCTTTCGTATTTGCCGCCCAGTTCCTCAAATAATGATTTTGCCATTGTCTGTTACCTCCACATTCTTTTTTATTTTGAATGTCCGCAAAATCCGTCCTACATCAGAAGGCTTCCAACCTACATCCAGATGATGCAGTGCAATCAGACGATCCTGCACGTTAGTACCTGCACCCATTTTAGCGGTGGAACCCAACAAAAAGCGAACCTGCCCGGCTTTTACTTTATTGAATAAATCCGTTTTCTTCACTTCCGTGTTGGCATCATGGATAAAAGCGATCTCTGCTTCCGGTACTCCTTTTGCCATGAGTTTCTTTTTCAGGTCGTCATAAACATTAAAGGTTCCATCCCCTTTCGGTGTACTGAGGTCGCAAAAAATGAGCTGGGCAGACCGTTTTGATGCGGTCTCTTTCCAGATAGAAAAACTCTTTTCCACACAGGCACAGATTTTACTGTTCTCATCATCCGGAAGCAATGGATTCACAAGACGCTGGTCCAATGCCAGCTTTCTTCCATCATTTGTCACTTTCAGCATATTGTCAACAGAGGAATCTACACCACCGTCCCGGATTACTTCCGCACGTTCTCCAAGGCTTTCCACGATCTCTTTCTGATGCTCGGATGGTTTTAGTACCACCGTTTCATATTCTGCTTCCGGCACCGGCAGTTCCAGCTGGTCTGCCGTCTTAATATCGGCAATCTCCTTAAACATACTCATAAGTTCCGGAATATTGTAAAATCTGGCAAACCTGGATTTTGCCCGGTATCCGGTACCTTCCGGAGCCAGTTCGATACTGGTCACAACTTCACCAAAAGTGGATGCCCAGGAATCAAAATGCCCCAGCCCCATCCGGTTCAGTTTGCCATACTGCAGGTAACGCTGCATGGTATAAAGCTCTGTCATGCTGTTACTGACCGGTGTACCAGTTGCAAATGTAATGCCTTTTCCACCGGTAATCTCATCCAGATACTGGCATTTGTTAAACATATCTGCTGATTTCTGGGCTTCATTCTGGGCAATGCCAGCCACATTCCTCATTTTTGTGTAAAGGAACGCATTTTTGTAATAATGGGCTTCATCCACATACAGACGGTCTACCCCCAGTTCTTCAAATGTTACCACATCATCCTTTTTCTCTTTGTTCTCCAGCTTTTCCAGACGCCTCCTGAGACTTTTCTTTGTCTTTTCCAGCTGTTTTACTGTAAAACGGCTTCCATCAACCTCATACTTTGCCGCCTGAATCCCTGCTTCCAGTTCTTCGATCTGCTCTTCGATGACCTTTTTCTGGCGTTCTTCCGATAATGGGATCCTCTCAAACTGGGAATGTCCGATGATCACAGCATCGTAGTTGCCCATTGCGATTCTGGCACAGAACTTCTTGCGGTTTGCCGGTTCAAAATCTTTTTTCGTTGCCACAAGGATATTGGCTCCCGGATAAAGCTGTAGAAACTCTGCGCCCCACTGCTCCGTCAGGTGGTTGGGAACTACAAAAAGGCTTTTCTGGGCAATACCAAGACGTTTGCTCTCCATAGCTGCAGCTACCATCTCATAGGTCTTTCCACTTCCCACTACATGGGCAAGCAGGACATTATCCCCATAAAGCTGATGGGCAACGGCATTTTTCTGGTGCGGACGAAGCTCTATTTCCGGATTCATTCCCGGAAAGGTCAGATGGCTGCCATCGTATTCCCTGGGACGGATAGAATTGAAGCGTTCATTATAAATCTGGCACAGCTTTTCCCTCCGTTCCTGGTCCCTGAAGATCCAGTCCTTAAATGCTTCCTTGATTG
Organism: Bariatricus sp. HCP28S3_D3; assembly: GCF_052065755.1. Taxonomy (NCBI): domain Bacteria; kingdom Bacillati; phylum Bacillota; class Clostridia; order Lachnospirales; family Lachnospiraceae; genus Bariatricus; species Bariatricus sp. HCP28S3_D3. The sequence continues at coordinate 19,352 of NZ_JBQHTK010000038.1, forward strand.
CATCCTGTTTCTGGGTTGCCAGCATCGTTTCTTTTTTATTCAACACACGGATTTCATTTCCCTCGGCATCCATCTTTGTGTCATAGATCCGTACATCTTTTAAATTCAGGGTTTCTTCCAGAATCTTATAGGCATTGATCCTGCTGGTGCCATACGTTGCTGTGGTCAGCACATTCCGGTCACTGTCCGCATTTTTACCGCTGATATTCCATGCACCGCTGGCTTCCGAATACCGGATATCAATTACCCTTCCGACCAGATACCCCGGGGTATCAAATAGTTCTTCCATAAAATCCCGGTATATTTCCGGGGCGATCCATGTGGCACCAAGCCGAACTTCAATCTCTGATGCATCCAGGTCTACCGGCTGCACCTGTTCCAAAGCATATACATTGCTGGTAAATTCCGAATGGTTTTCCGCAAAGATTCTTGCCGTTTTCAGCTTCTCCCGGACATTCCCGGATAGATATTCATCCGCAGTCTCCCACTGTCCATTGACCGGATCCCGAAAGATTACTCCTGTCAGTTCTTCTGCAACTTTCTCTTCCGTCTTACCTGTCAGCCCTGCCATATAAGGAAGATCAACCCTGGCTTTTTCATTCAGGGAAATCGTCAGGGCTTCCGCCGCAGTTTCCACACTGGTCACAGCCACTGCTTTCTTAATCGTCCGCTTGGTAAACATATCCGCTTTCCGCTTTAACGTACCATCTTCGTTGAGTTCCTCCAACGAACAGAGCAGACAATAAGAAGAGTCATCGGAGAATGCCCGTTTGTTTGCATTGCTTCCGATGACTCCATATTTTTCCGTATAGGCATCATAGACCTGATTCAGTCTGACCTGAAGGTCCTGTATCGCCTCATCCGTTGCATTTTCCTCCATCTGCAGGGCGATCAACTCCCGGACCACCTCACGGATCTCCACCATACCCTTTATACGTTCCGCTGTGGCTGCCGGCAGCTTCACCGGATTCATCAGGGAATTCACACGGTAATAGATCTGGTCATCTGGTAAACGACGATAAATATTCCACGCTTGCTATCATTTCCCAGCTTGAGGAATGCGGCATCACACAATATGACTTTGTTCCGTTTTATCCCGGATGCAAGGATACCGAGTCTGACATTCAGTTTGCCATTACCGCCGGCGAGCCGCAGCTCGTTCCTTCCCGCATTCCGAATGTACTGGATATCGGCAACCGTATCATCGATATTTCCACTATTTTACAGCTCTGCGAATATTTCAACATTCCTCTGCAGACCGTAAACCGTGTATCGCGCAATTACGTCAATCAGATTCTTCACACCGTCAAGACCTCAGAAACCTACTATACCAATTATGTGCAGACCGAACAGCTCATGCAGGTGATCCTGTTCTCTCTTCCCGTTGGCGTCTGTCTGTTTGGCGCGGATGGCCGCATTCAGTTTATGAACGCTAAATTTGCACATGCCTTCTCTCTTCCCTCCCCCAATTTTGAAGGGCAGCCTTTTTCGGAATGTCTTCCGCCTGCCTACGCAAATACTGCTTTCGACCGCAACGGCGACTGGACCATTCTCCTTTCAGATCAGAAGACACAGATTACGTTAAGCGTTCTTTCTATGGTGTTTCCGGATACAGAGCCTGTTTTCCTTGCGTTTCTTCCCGGGGGCAGATCCACAGAGGCACCGGCAGCCAAAGAAGAAAAAACGAAAGAAAGCACTTTTTTTGCTTCCTCCCGTACATTTTCTCTTTCCCTTTCCCACGCAGATTCCGTCCAGAATCTGATGACGCAGACCAGACATCTTGCACTTTTTGATTTTCCGATTCTGATCCAGGGGGAAAGCGGTACACAGCGCCGGACACTCGCACGTGCAATTCACAATTTTTCGCGCCGCCACCATTATCCGTTTTCCGTTCTTCACTCTCCGGGAAATGATCTGACCGAAGCCTCCCTGCTCCGGCTTCTTGCTGAAACCAACCATGGCACACTCGTTCTTTCCCAGGTGGACCGCTTCCCGCTTTCCATTCAGGATCTGCTGATCAATGTTCTTACCAATGTTCATGGTAACTTCTTTTCCGCACCGGAAACCCGCCGTTTCGATGTGCGGATCATTGCTATTGCGGATGATAACCTTTACAAAAAAGTAGAAAAAGGAACCTTCCTGCGGGAACTTTTTCACCTTTTAAGTGCTTCAGAGCTTCAGACCGTCCCGCTCCGCAGACGCAGGGAGGATATTCCCGATCTTCTCAATTACTTTCTGCTTCAGTTTTTCCACAACACCGATATGACCTGCGACCGGATCTTTTCGGAAGGGCTTCTGCGCTTTCTGAAGGAATATGCGTACCCCGGAAATATTCATGAGCTGTACAATCTGTCCTGTAGCCTGTTTACCCGGTACAGCAGCCATAAGCTGCAGCTTTCCGATCTGCCAACATACCTCCGCTCCCGCCAGATGGCTGACGTTTCCCTCACCGACCTTCAATATCAGGTTCTTTCTTTCGTGTCGACGCATCCGAAAGCAGGCCGCCTGGCAATCAAAAACGGACTGGCCGACGGAAAAACCTTTGTATCCGAAGCGGCTCTGCGCACCGTACTCGGAGAGCTTTCTTCCGCCGGTTATCTCATCGTGCACCGCACAAAGGGCGGATGCGAAATCTCTGAGCTGGGGCGGATGGTTCTGGAAAAATGATTTATTCCAGAAATCCCGGTTTTTCCAGAAACTCGGCAAGGCTGCGGTATCTGGCTCCGTCCAGGCCTCTTTTTTCCTTTGCGGTTACCATAGAGTTCAGGATTGCTTCTTCCGCAGCCTCTGCCGCAGCTTCAAATGCCTCGTTGATTTTTTCTTCTTTTATCCGGGCGCACGCTTCCACTTCACATATACTCTTTGTATCCACGCGGTTTGCCGTTGTAAATCCGATCATGATTTCACCGCTTCCGTGACCGGTATAGGCTCCCGTTCTGGCGATTCCGACTCCGCAGCGGCGGATGATCCGGTACAACTGCCGCTCCGATACCGGAAGATCCGTCGCCAGAACCGTCATGATGGATCCCCGGTCTTCGGCGCTGCTTCCGCATTCTTCTTTCCGGATCTGTTCCAGGATCCTCTCCCCTGCCGGTTTTCCACTGATTTTCAAATCTCTGGTTGCCCCGAAATTCGACTGTACCAGTACACCGATGGTATATGTTTTTCCATCAAGTACCAGCGTGCGGGATGACGATCCGATTCCCCCTTTCAGTCCATAACAGATCGTTCCTGTTCCGGCACCGACAGCTCCTTCCGCAAAGTCTGTATCCGCCTGCTCCAGTGCCTGATACAGCTCTTTTTCCCCCACTACCCGGTTCCCAATCTCATTGATCCTCGAGTCGTTGCATTCTCCGACAACCGGATTGATGGAGAAAACATCTTCCCCTTCTTTTTTGGTCTGCTGTATCATCCATGAAATCATGGCATCCGCCACTTTTCCGACATTCAGTGTATTGGTCAGGGCAATGGGCGTTTCGAGAGTTCCGAGTTCCTGTATCTGTACAAGACCGCATGTTTTTCCGAAACCGTTATGCACGTAAGCAGACGCCAGGTATTTCTTTAGAAACGGATTTCCCTCTCCCGGTACAATCACCGTCACACCGGTATGCTGATTTCCGTCTTCCACCGTCGTATGGCCTACCCGCACCCCCGGTACATCCGTAATTTTGTTTCGCGGCCCGCTTTCATGGTGTCCGATCCGATATCCGTAATCGCTGATTCTTTTCTGTTTCATTCTGTTTCCTCCTTATCTTTTATAATGTGCTCTCAGAGTCTTTCATTTCTTATAAATACAGGCACAAAAAAGACTCCGAAGGTATATATTTTTCTCTCACTTTACGCTCTCTTCTCTCTTCTGTCCATACCTCTTCCCACAAATTTTCCTCTTTTCTTTATATTTTTTCCATTTCTTTTAGAATTTGGACACACTTTGCTTACATATTCCTTTAATAATAAATCTCAGATAGTTGATAAACCACTCACTATCTCCCCCCTCATAAAAAGATGGCGATATACTTTTGTATATCGTCATCTTTCTTTTTTTGCCGTAAAAAATAGGCTTCGCCTATTCAACTCCCCTGCCCCTCAATCGAGGGCACTGAAAAAGTAGATAGTACCGCCTATGTTTGATATAATATAAATATCAAGTATAGGCGGTGTTTTTATGATTGAACAACAACAGAAATTAATACTTAGTCCTTACATAGAAATATGTGAATTGGTGGTTTCAAAAGACAACCTGCTTCGTCAGATAAAAGAACTGGTTGATTTTGAATTTATTTATAATGAATTGCTTGATAAATATTGTCTTGATAATGGACGTAATGCAGTTCCACCTATTCGAATGTTTAAGTACTTGCTTTTAAAAGCTATCTATGATTTATCTGATGTTGATGTTGTAGAACGTTCTAAATATGATATGTCATTTAAATACTTTTTGGATATGGCACCAGAAGAAACTGTTATTAACCCCAGTTCTTTGACAAAATTTCGTAAACTACGTTTGAAAGATATGAATCTGTTGGATATGTTGATTTCAAAGACGGTTCAGATTGTATTGGATAAAAAAATAATAAAATCAAAATCTATTATCGTAGATGCTACTCATACGAAAGCAAGATACAATCAAAAAACGCCCCGACAGGCACTTCAAGAGCAATCAAAAAAACTACGACGTACCGTTTACGAAGTGGATGAAACAATGAAGGAAAAATTTCCAAACAAAAATACGGAAGATTCTCTGGAAAAAGAGTTGGAATACTGCAAACAACTACTTTCTATTGTGAAAGACAATGAAGACGTATGCAGTTACCCTAAAGTGCAGGAAAAGCTAAATTTATTGGAGGAATCCGTCAATGATGATCTTGAACATTTGGAAACTTCAAAAGATAACGATGCAAAGATTGGACACAAGACAGCGGATACCTCTTTCTTCGGATATAAAACCCATATAGCTATGACGGAAGAACGAATTATTACAGCCGCGACCATCACCAGTGGTGAAAAAACAGACGGAAAAGAATTGCCAGCTTTGGTTCGGAAAAGCAGAGCTGCGGGAATGAAAGTTGAAACTGTGATTGGTGACAAAGCCTATTCAAGTAAGGAAAATATTGATGCTGCAAAGGATAATCATTATGAGCTTATCTCCCGGTTAAACAGTATTGTTACCCAAGGGAATCGTACAAAGCCAGATGAATTTGAATTTAATAAAGATGCCGGAATGTATCAATGTAAAGCGGGACATCTGGCGATTCATAAATATCTTGATAAGCGAAAAACAGAAGGAAAGAATCCTCGAATGACGTACTTTTTCGATATAGAAAAATGTAAAAGATGTCCTTATAAGGCTGGCTGTTATAAAGAAGGAGCAAAAAAGAAAACCTACACAGAAACATTAGTTTGTGATTCACATAGTGAGCAGGCTCAATTTCAGGAAACTGCACATTCCAAAGAAATGGCGAAAGAACGCTATAAAATAGAGGCAAAAATAGTGAATTAAAACATAGACATGGTTATGACGTTGCGTCATCATCAGGTCTTATTGGCATGGAAATGCAGGGAGCTATGACTATATTTGCAGTAAATCTCAAGAGAATTATTAAACTGATAAGTGAAAAATAAAAAGAATCCGTATGCAAGACAAGAAATCAGCAATAGAAAGAATATAAAATCCATCAGAATAAGTTTAGACTGATGGATTTTATATGTTCATTAAAATTTGAAATTTAAAGAGGTCGTTTCTCATATACTTTTATTCAGAAAATACGTCGAATACTTCAACCTTATATTATTATTTTTTTAATTTGAAGCACTCCAAAACACTCTAAAACCATAGATTTTGTTTCAAGCGGGCTCTAACACAAGATGCCAGAATGAATAATTATATGCAACCTTTGGTAAATAAAGGTGCTAAAAATGACATGAAAGTTTCTGATGAGAATGCGTTAAAAGGGCTAGTTTCTTTTCCTCAAAAAGCAGAACAAATTGCCATTTCTGGTTATTTTGATAACCTCGACAACCTTATCACCCTTCATCAGCGTAAGCAATCTTGTAACACCTTATTTATAAATGTTTGGGAACAGCGTAAGCTGGGAGCAACAAATACATTTTTCACAGATGGCAACTATGGAGAGGCTTATCCAAAATCATCTGATATGACTGATAGCGGTAGTGGAATACCTTT
>NZ_JBQHTK010000039.1:0-25185 GCF_052065755.1 Bariatricus sp. HCP28S3_D3
TCTGGACAATTCCATTATATCAAAAGAGCGTTATTTATGCCCTTTTTATTGGCTGAAATATTGAATTTTCAAGGTACAGAACACCTTATCGGTGTGGGAAGTTTGAGTTATTTAATTAGTTGGAAATACCTTTTGACCCCAGCATCTTGCCACGATGCTGGGGTCAAAAGGTATCTTTGCAATAAATTGTATTAATTGTTTTCAAAATAATAGTTAAAAACATATTCAGATTGCCCAAATCACTGCTGTATACAAAGGTTTTTGGCATTAATATCCGTACAATTCATAAACAATTAATACATTTGTTTAAAGACATGGCTTTTGACGCCAACATCATGACGGAAGGACCGTCCCCTATTACTACATAAATTTCTCAATCACATACAGTACGCCATCTTCATCATTAGACTTCGTGATATAATCCGCCTTTTCACGAACTAGCGGCTGTGCGTTCTGCATTGCAACGCCGAGTCCAGCGTATTCAATCATCGTTACATCATTATACCCGTCACCGCAGCAGATCATTTCATCGGCAGTCAGCCCGATGCTGTTCAGTAGTTTCTGTAAAGAAAAGGCTTTGTCGATATTCTGCGGCATGATTTCCAAAAAGAATGGGTCGGAACAGTAAATGTTCAGATAGCCGCGGAAATGGGAAATCATTTCTTTGCGGACTTTTTCGATTTCCGCAGGTTCTCCTGTGAGGAGAAATTTATTATTTGATATTGAAGATACTTCATCAAGAAAATGGTCCGTCTGCTTAATCGGCATATGATTGATTCGTGACTCCAGTTCTGCGTATTGATTAATCTGAAGCCCGGAAATCAGTTCGGAAGGACCATATGCAAGAATATCCACCGGATATTTCGACGCGATTTCGTAAATCGGGCAGATGGAATCTGCAGGCAGAGTTCTGTTATAAATTATTTGTCCGGAGCGGCAATCTGTGATCCGGGCGCCGTTAAAGGAAAGAATATAACTTCCATAGCGCTCAAGATGCAGCTCTCTGGCGAGCGGTTCTACTCCACAGGTAGGGCGTCCCGATGCCAGGACAACTTTTTTCCCATTTTCCTGAATTCGGATCAATGCCTCCAATGTAGGAGGCGTGATTTTTTTCTCTGAGTTGGTCAGGGTGCCGTCTAAATCCAGTACAAGAATCTGATAGTTCATCGTTTTACCTCAGTTTCATTTCTTTCAGTGCCGAAACGATTTCCGGGAATTCCATGCTGTGGGATGCTTTTACAAGAATCGTATCCCCTTTCTGAATGACATTCTGGATTTTTTCAAGGAACTCCTGCCGTGTTTCAAAATAGAGTACAATACTTTGCGTAGCATGTGCCTTTGCACCGCTGTAAGCATGACGGGAAAGTTCGCCGATACAGCAGATGATGTCAATCTGCTTTTCGGCGGCGTAGGAACCGGTGTTGTAGTGAAGTTCGCATTCGTTTGGACCCAGTTCAAACATATCGCCCATGATGGCAACTTTTCTTCCGGAAGCGGTTGCAAGTACGTCCAGTGAGCTTTTCATGGAGATTGGATTCGCATTATAACAGTCATCAATGATGAGCAGGGAATCGGTCTCAATCAGATTGGTTCTTCCGGAAATGGTCTTTAAGGATTCGATTCCGGACTTGATTTCCTCCGGTGTAAGTCCAAGTGCGAGTCCGGTGCAGGCTGCGGCAAGGGCGTTGTATATCATGTGTTCGCCCGGAACCGGGATATGTACACGGATGGAACCGGCGGACAGGTGCAGAGTACAATTTGTTCCGCGAAGTCCGAGGTTCTCAATCTCATCGGCGTAAGCATTTCTTTCCGGGGAAAGTCCAAAGAAAACGGGAGACTTTCCCTGTACAGAAGAAACAGTGCAAAGCTTGTCATCGTCACCGTTCAGGATGACACATGCATTTGGTTTCAAATGATCGAACACTTCGGTTTTTGCTTTCAGAATTCCGTCACGGCTGCCCAGGTTTTCCATGTGTGCCAGTCCGATGTTGGTGATGACGCAGATATCCGGCTGGCTGATCGATGCGAGGCGGTGCATTTCGCCGAAATGATCGATCCCCATTTCCAGAACGGCAACCTCGTGTTCCTCGCGGATGTTGAAAATGGTCAGCGGGAGTCCGATCTCATTATTAAAGTTCCCTTCTGTTTTTAAAACATTATATTTCTTAGAAAGAACAGAAGCAATTGTTTCTTTTGTACTGGTCTTGCCCACGCTTCCGGTGATTCCTACAACTTTGATATCCAGTGCGTTCCGGTAGAATGCAGCGATATCCTTCAGTGCCTGTTCGCAGGAATCTACCAGGATGTACGGATGCGGACCTTCATCAAGAGGATGTTCGGTCAGCGTTACAAGAGCCCCGTTTTCCATTACCTGCGGGATGAAAGCATGACCGTCCACTTTTGCACCTTTGATCGGTACGAACAGATAGCCCGGTTTAATTTTGCGGCTGTCGATTGCCACGCCCTGAATCTCCTGCTCGAGAAAAGGGGCATTTCCAAAGAAGGTACCGTGACATGCTTCGGTAATATTCTGTATTGTCATATGTTTCATAAGTAAATTCCTCTTTCTTAACGGTATCTTGCATCCAGAGATTTTTCAATGATCATTTCGCATAGGTCACCGTAGCTGATTCCCACGGCAGCGGCTTCTTTCGGAAGAAGGCTGGCGGCGGTCATACCCGGCAGTGTGTTGACTTCCAGACAGTAGATATTTCCGTCTTCGTCCAGAAGAAAATCGGCACGGGAATAGACGTTCAGCTTGAGAGCGCGGAATGCCCGCTCGGTCGCCTTCATCATTTTAGCGGCAACCTCGTCCGGAATATTGGCAGGACAGATCTCTTCAGAACCGCCGGCCTGGTATTTATTAGCGTAATCAAAGAACCCGCTCTTCGGGATGATCTCAATGACCGGAAGTGCCTTGCCGTCAATGATTCCGCAGGCAAATTCGCGACCGCGGATATATTTCTCAATAATAACACAGGTCTCGTTCTGGAAGGATTTCTCAATGGCATCCCGATATTCTGCTTCCGTATTGCAAATATAAACTCCGATACTGGAACCGCCGGAACATGGTTTTACCACGACCGGAAGAGAGAGACCGAATTCGGATAACGGTTTATCTTTGGATTTCTTGTACAGCCAGGTTCCTTCCGGTGTCGGGATGTGGTTCAGCTGGAAGATCTGTTTGGTCACACTCTTGTCCATGGCGAGTGCATTTCCAAGAGAATCGGGACCGGTGTAACGGATGCCCAGAATATCAAAAGCTGCCTGAAGACGGCCATCCTCGCCCACACCGCCGTGAAGTCCGAGGAAGGAGATGTCTGCCATACGGCAGAGTTCAATGACATTCGGTCCAAGGAAACAGTCGGATTTATCTTCACGGGAAGCTTTGACCGCTTCAATGTCAGGCTCCGTCGTGCTGATATTTTCGGCGATGCCCAGGTTTCCGTCCGGAAGATCGAAAACGTCTTCCAGATTCTCAGGTGCATCAGGAAGTCCCAGAAAGACATCCAGAAGGATTGCTTTGTGCCCGCGTTCGCGCAGGGTGCGGCAAATGCCGGCGCCGGAACATAAGGAAACGTCACGTTCGGTGCTGAGCCCTCCGGCTAAAACGATAATTTTCATGATATAGTCACTCCTTTGAACAGTCAGTAATTTCTTTTAAGTTGGTTAGTCAGTCACACTCATTTTGTCAAGCAGTTCTTTCTTGACTGCATACAGCCGGTCTGACAAATCCACATAAACATTGTGTGGATAGAAGAGACGTTTTGTCTCATCCCAGAGGGTGTCTTTCTCCTTGCGACAGTATGCGGCAATTTCTTTGACACTCGGAGAATCGTAGACGCATGCTCCGTTGATGAAAATAGGAACCATCATTTCACGAACCGTATAGGTGCCGCCTTTGAGCTTTGTCTTTTTCCAGGTCTCGACAGGGTCGAAAAGGAGAAGATCCTTGGAAGTATCGATGGTCTCATCGGCAAAACAGATCAGGTCAGCTTTGATCTTGCCGTTTTCTTTCTCATAAATACGGAAAATCGTTTTATTTCCCGGGTTGGTAATTTTCTCGGTATTTTCAGAAAGCTTGATCTTCGGTATAAATTCACCGTCCTTATTCTGAATGGCGGCAAGCTTGTATACGCCACCGAAGGACGGGCAGTCTTTGGAGGTGATCAGATTGGTTCCGACACCCCAAGAATCGATGGCCGCACCCTGAATCTTGAGATCGTGGATCAGATATTCATCCAGATCGTTGGATGCACAGATCGTTGCTTCAGGATGACCGGCTTCATCTAACATTTTACGTGCCTTTTTGGAGAGGTATGCCAGGTCTCCGCTGTCCAGTCGGATTCCGATCTTCATCGGGCTTACTCCGGCGGCTTTCATTTCATCAAATACACGGATCGCATTCGGGACACCGGATTTCAGGGTGTCGTAGGTATCTACCAGAAGTGTGCAGCAGTTCGGATACATTTCCGCATAAGTTTTAAATGCAGTATATTCATCCGGAAAGCTCATGATCCAGCTGTGCGCATGCGTGCCCATAACAGGCACATCAAACATCTGACCGGTGAGAACGTTGGAAGTTCCGACACAGCCCGCGATCATCGCCGCACGTGCACCGTAGATTCCTGCATCCGGCCCCTGGGCACGGCGAAGCCCGAATTCCATGACACCGCCGTCTCCGGCAGCAAATACAATACGGGAGGTTTTCGTTGCAATCAGGGACTGATGGTTAATGATGTTCAGGATCGCAGTTTCCACAAGCTGAGCTTCCATGATCGGAGCGATTACCTTGAGAAGCGGCTCCTTCGGGAAGATTACGCTGCCTTCCGGAATCGCATAAATGCTTCCGGTAAAATGATAACCGCTTAAATACTGCAGAAAGTCTTCTGAGAAAATCCCCAGTTTGCGAAGATAATCCACATCGTCATAACTGAAGTTCAGATTCTTAATATACTCAATGACCTGTTCCAGCCCGGCTGCGATCGAATAGCCGGAATTACAGGGATTGTTGCGAAAAAAAACATCGAAGACAACGACTTCGTTCTCCTGTCTTTCAAAATAGCCCTGCATCATGGTCAGTTCATACAGGTCGGTCAATAGTGTCAGGTTTCTACTGTTCATATCCATTACCTCTTTTCCTTGTCTTTGGAGTTAGACTAATTTGGCATTTCGGTTGATTGTTTCCTGAATGATGTTCTGACAATATTTACCGAGATGCTTTTTTGTATCCTTATCCAGTTCATTTGGATAAATGGGTTTCCCGTATTCCAGAACAACATGTGTTTTTTTAATACGGGGAAAATGATTTTCAAAAATTTCAGCGGTGTTGTTCATGCTTATCGGAACAATGGCACAGCCTGTCTTTTCAGCAATTTTGAAGGAACCGTCATGGAAAGGAAGCATACTTAATTCTTCCCCTTTATTACGAGTACCTTCCGGGAAAATGCAGATTGAAATTCCTTTTTTGACATAGTCGATTGCCTGAAGGATCGTTTTGAGCCCTTCTTTTATATTATCTCTGTCAAGGAACAGGCAGTAGAGATACCGCATCCATGTGGAAAGAAGCGGAATATTCTCCATTTCTTTTTTGGCAACATAGCCGGTCAGACGGCGACAGCGCGAATAAGTCAGAAGAATATCAAAAAAGCTTCTGTGATTTCCGATAAAAAGTACCGGTTCGTCAGGAACGTTTTCTTCGCCGATGACTGTGACTTTAACGCCTGTCATCTTTAAAATGACTTTGAATCCCCACTGGACGATGCGCAGTGAGCTGAGATCGCGTGCTTCCCGGTTAAATTTTCCGATGATCCATTCAATCAGAAAAACGGGAATGGATAAGATTAAATAAAGAATCAAAAAAATTGCTACGCACAAGAAACGTATCATTTGTGGAATCCTCTCTTTCTGGGATGGATGATGGTGGCTGCCAAGGTCCTGCAGTATCATGCAAGCATGACCAAAGTGCTTGGGGTTCCGGGCTACCACGGATTGATCCTGCAACCTAGTATCTTTACATTATACTATCCGAGGAATGAAAATACAAGAAAGATAATATGATATTAGGGAGATTGGAAATTGAACGTGGGAGTCGAGTTGTGGCGGGCAGGGTTGGTGTGATGGTATGTTTGTTAATGCTTGGTCTGTGTGCGGGATGTTCGATTGAGAGAAAAGAGAGGGAAGGAATGGAGAAATTGGAATTTGCCATTGTGGAAGAGGATGACATACCGGATGAAATGAAGGCATTGATTGAAGCAAAAAAAGAGGAACCGTTCCGACTGACCTGGGGCGATGGCGAGTACCTTTATATAGGACAGGGATACGGAGAGAAAACAACCGGGGGGTATCAGATTCTGGTTGATAGATGTCAGGAGACGGAAAATGCTATTTATATTCATACGACACTGCAGGGACCGGCGCAAGGCGAGAAAGTCAGTGAAAAGCCTTCTTTTCCATATGTGGTGATTCAAGTGGACTGGGAGGAGAAACATGTTGTATTTCAGGAAAACAAGGAGGAATAGGATATGGAATTAATTAAGAAGCGAATAAGGACAAATATTTTGGGCAAAACAGTGGTGGATCAATTTACAATCGATGATGATTTTAACGTACCGGATAGTAAAAATGATGTCGGAAGAGTGATCTACGGAGAAGGAAGACTGAAGATAGAAGAGGTCAGAAAAGTAGAAAATTATCTGCGTGTTGCGGGAAAATTATATTTCCGTGTACTTTACGCGGCAGATACGGGAGAGATGCAGCTGTCTTCTCTGGAAGGGAGAATCCCGTTTGAGGAAATGATTTATATGGAAGAAGAAGGGCAGGGGGACTATATCGTTCAGCCTTCCAGAGTTGAGTTTATGGCATCGGTGATCCATTCACGGAAGTTGTCAGTCAAGGCTGTAGCGGAGCTTTCGGTACATACAGAGTGTGTGACGGATGAAGAGACGACGATCGATGTGGAAGAAGAAGGAAACTTATATAAGAAAATGCGTCCGCTGGAATTGCTCCAGCTGCATACCAGTAAGAGGGATGTCTACCGCATCAAAGAGGAAATCACCATTCCCGGAACGAAAGAGAATATCGGTACGTTGCTGTGGACGGACACCGCACTGAGAAAACTGGATACGAAATTATCTCAGGATGCGCTGATTCTTGACGGGGATCTGCAGATTTTCTGCTTTTATGAATCTCAGGAAGGCAAGCTGGACTGGGTGGAGCAGACGGTATCATTTGAGGGCAGAGTGGAATGCATGGGGGCAGATGAAAGCCTCTATCATCATGTATATGCCGATCTTTCAGATGTGGGTGTGGAAATGCGGATGGACGAAGATGGAGAGATGCGTGCACTTGGAATTGAGGCCGCGCTGGAGCTTCGGATCTTGATTTATGAGGAAGAAAAAACGGCGATACTGGAAGACGTATACTCTTTAGAACAGGAATGCATTCCGGAACGCAGAGAGACTGTTTATGAGGAACTGATCCTGCAAAATCAGTCCAGGTGCAAGATCAATGAACGCCTGAATCTGCCGGAACTGAAAGATGAAATTCTGCAGATCTGCCACAGCAGCGGAACGATGCAGGTAGAACACATGGAAGTGGTCCCGGACGGGGTACAGATTGAAGGAATCCTGCATGTAAATTTTCTTTATGTAAAAGCGAATGATCTGGTTCCGTTTGATATGTGGCAGGGAATGGTCCCGTTTTCCTATTTGCTTGAGGGTGGAAAAACATGCCCGGATCTGCGCTATGACATTACCTGCAGGATGGAGCAGCTTGCGATCGATCTTTCCGGAAATGACGAGGTGGAAATCAAGTCAGTCCTGAGCTTCAACAGTTTCCTTAGACGTCCGGTAAAAACGGATGTCATCACTGCACTTGCATTTCAGCCATTCGATGAAGTGCGTATGGGAAAACGTCCCGGAATCACAGGATATATTGTAAAAAAAGGTGATGATCTGTGGAGCCTTGCGAAGCGTTATTACACGACCAAAGAGGGGATTATGGAAATCAATGAAATGACCTCTGAAACACTAAAAGAAGGTCAAAAAATATTGATTTTTAAGGAAAATATGAGTATACTATAAGCATAATGTATACAAGATACAAAAGGAGAAATCTCATGGAGAAATTGGAACTGAAGGCACTGGGGAAGATTAATTTGGGACTGGATGTTCTGGGCAGGCGTGAGAACGGATATCATGACGTACGGATGATCATGCAGACATTGTATCTGTATGACAATGTGATTTTACAGAAGAAGCCGGAACCCGGGATTGAGATCGAGTCTAATTTGTTCTATCTCCCGACGGATGAAAATAACATTGCCTGGAAAGCGGCCCAGATGTTGATGGACGAATTCCAGCTTCCGGGAGGAATTAAGATCTCGCTGGAAAAACGTATCCCTGTAGCGGCCGGAATGGCAGGAGGGAGCTCAAATGCGGCGGCTGTGCTTTACGGAATGAACCGCATGTATCAACTGGGGCTTGATCAGAAGGCACTGATGGATCGGGGCGTAAAACTGGGGGCGGATGTGCCGTACTGTATCATGCGGGGAACGGTGCTTGCGGAGGGAATCGGAGAGAAGTTGACACCGCTTCCGCCTATGCCGAAATGCCAGATCCTCATAGCAAAACCACCGATCAGTGTTTCCACAAAAATGGTATACGAGAAGCTGGATTCCAGAGAAATCACAGTGCATCCGGATATCGATGGGATTCTGGATGGACTGGAGACGGGGAATCTCGAAACAATCGCAGCTTCAATGGGAAATGTTCTGGAGAATGTCACGATTGAAGAGTATCCGGTCATTGCACGCATCAAGAAGTGTATGCTGGCAAAAGGAGCTCTGGGGGCGATGATGAGTGGCAGCGGACCGACAGTCTTCGGAATCTTCAAGGATAGGAAAACGGCAAAAGCGGCATATAACCATTTGAAAAAGCAGGGATTGGCGCGTCAGGCATATGTCGTTAATGTACACAATGTCAGGAGGAGCTAAATATGGATGCGAATTTAAGGCTGGATATGGATGAATATCTGCCACTCAGAGATGTGGTATTTAATACACTCCGCAGAGCAATCCTGCGTGGTGAATTGAAGCCGGGGGAACGTCTGATGGAAATTCAGCTTGCCAATAAGCTTGGAGTGAGCCGGACCCCGATCAGGGAGGCCATTCGGAAGCTAGAACTGGAAGGACTTGTACTAATGATCCCGAGAAAGGGAGCTGAAGTGGCCGAGATCACCAGAAAGAATATGATGGATGTTCTGGAAGTAAGAAAGGCGCTGGAAGAGCTGGCGGCTGAGCTGGCATGTGAAAGGATCGGCAAGGAACAGATCGCTGAGATGCGAGTGGCTGCGAAAGAATTTGAGCGTACATTGAAAACTGGTGATGTGACACAGATTGCCGAGGCGGATGAAAAGTTTCATGATATCCTGTATATCGCAACGAATAATCAGAGACTGATTCTTTTGCTGAACAATCTCAGAGAACAAATGTATCGTCTGAGAGTGGAACATTTGAAATTAAAAGAATGTTATCCGCAGCTTCTGGCAGAACATGATATAATTATTGATTGTGTGGAAAAGAGAAATAAAGAAGCAGCGAAAGATATCGTCAGAAGACATATTGATTATCAGGCAAAATCGGTAGGATATGTGCTGGAAGAAAAATAGTGAGGGCAGGTCTGAATAAGACCTGTCTTTTTTGTGTATACTCCGGATAGAAAATATCAGAAATGAAAGCTGTTTTATCGGGAGGTACATAACGATGGAAAGGAAAATCTATCTGCCGGAAGAATATAAGGTAGAACATACGGGATGGAAACATTGGCTTAAGGTGGGAGTGCGTCTGATGCTGGCGGCTCTTCTCGGGTTGCTATTGACCGGAAGCGTGATGCGGATCGGTCAGACTACTGACAAGGTACAGGAAGTGCAGAAAAGTCTGGCTGGGGAAGTGTTTCGCTTTCATGTACTTGCCAACAGTGACAGCCAGGAGGATCAGGAGCTGAAGCTGAAAGTTAAAAATTCCGTAATTGCGTATATGAAAAAAGAATTGCCGGATGCTAAAAATGCGAAGGAAACGAAAGTGTGGGCAGAAGAACATTTAGATGACATTGAAGAGGCTGCCAAACAGACTTTACTGGACGAGGGATATGCATACCCGGTCCGGGCAAGTGTAGGTTGGTACAGTTTCCCGGATAAAACATACGGAGATGTTACATTTCCTGCGGGAGAATATGAAGCATTGCGTATCGAAATAGGAGAGGCCAAAGGACAAAACTGGTGGTGTGCATTGTATCCGAATCTTTGTTTTGTAGACTGCGTGCATGCAATCGTTCCGGAAGAAGGAAAAAAAGAACTGGAATCAGTGCTTACAGAAGAAGAATATGAATTGATCACAGTCGGAACAGAATTCAAGATTAAATGGTTCTTCCTGGGAGAAAAATAAAAAGAATCCCGAAGAAAGTCATTTGCAATTTCAGGAAAAGGTGGTAAAATGTGTATACCTTTGGTCATTTATGATGAATAAGATAATAATGAAATAATGTGTCCGTCAGCCACCGGGTTGACGGTCCTTTTACGAAAGGGGAAAATATAATGACGGATTTGTTGGTGAAGATGTTTGTAAAGAACTATGAGGATACGGATAATATTTCTGTACGTACAGCTTACGGGGTGCTTGCCAGCGGTGTGGGTATTGCCTGTAATGTGCTGTTGTCCCTGGCAAAGATGATGGTTGGAATGCTCCTGCACAGTGTTTCTGTCATGGCGGATGCATTTAACAATCTTTCCGACGCGGGATCTTCGATCATCGGACTTGTCGGAGTGAAAATGGCAGAAAAGCCGGCAGACGAAGATCATCCATTTGGACATGGCAGAATCGAATATGTGGCGGCGTTAATCGTGGCCTTTCTTGTAATTGAAGTGGGATTTACTTTTTTTAAAGACTCGATCAGTAAAATCAGACATCCGGAGGAACTCCGTTTCCAGATGGTTTCTATCGTGATCCTTGGAATGTCCATTCTGGTTAAGCTCTGGCTTGGAATGTTCAATAAGAAGCTTGGCAAAAAAATCGATTCTCAGGTTATGATGGCAACGGCGGCGGACTCTCTTGGAGATGTCATTGCAACTGCGGCTACGGTAGTTTCCATCCTGTTTTGGAAAGTGACGGGGATCAACATTGACGGCTTTGTAGGTCTGGGCGTTTCCCTGGTAGTGATGTGGGCAGGAATCGGAATTGCGAGAGATACGCTGGAACCGCTGATCGGAGAGGCAACGACACCGGAAGATTATCGGAGAATCAAGAAATTTGTGGAAAAATATGACGGGATCATGGGGAGCCACGACTTGATCGTACATAATTACGGACCGGGAAGAAGCATGGCAAGTATTCATGCGGAGGTTCCAAATAATGTGTCGATTGAGGTTTCCCACGAGATCATTGACCGGATCGAAAGGGATGCGGCAAAGGAACTCGGCATTTTCCTTGTGATACATATGGATCCGTTGGAGACAGAAGATCAGACAGTACTGAAAGTCAGAAAGAAAACGGAGAAAGCAGTAGAAGAGTTAGACTCCCGCTGCAGTATTCATGATTTCCGAATGGTAAAAGGTGAGGATCAGATCAATCTTATTTTTGATCTGGTGGTCCCGAGAGAATATTCGGAAAAAAAGGGAGATGAACTGATGATACGTGTGATCGAGAGAATGCAGGAGATTGATAAGCGCTATCAATGCGTGATCACACTGGAAAATAGTTTTGTCGCAGAGTAGAAGAAAGTAAAAGAGGAGAATGTGAATGTATAGATTTGAAAGCAGAGTACGGTTCAGTGAGATCGATCATACAGAGATGATGACCCTTCCGGCGCTTGTCAATTATTTTCAGGACTGCAGTACGTTCCACTCCGAGTCTCTCGGACTAGGGATTGAAGCACTGAAGGAAAAAGGGAAAGCCTGGATCCTGTCATCCTGGCAGATCGTTGTGGAGCGTTATCCGAAAATGGGAGAAGAGATCCAGATCGAGACATGGCCTACGGGATTTGAGAAAATGTGCGGGACACGTAATTTCCGCATGCGTACCAAAGACGGCGAAGTGCTGGCATACGCCAACTCCATCTGGGTATATATGGATATCAGAAAAGGACGCCCTGCAAGGCCGGATGAACAGGAAATTGCTGCATATGGAGAGGAAGAACCTCTGAAAATGGAATACGCATCCCGGAAAATCGCGTTGCCCAAAGAGACCGTTCCAAAAGAAAGGTTTCCGGTACGGCGTTCCCAGATCGATACGAATGAGCATGTGAATAACTGTCAGTATATCCAGATGGCGTTGGAAGTCATGCCGGAGTGTGAGCGCGCATCACAGGTGCGGGTGGAATATAAGAGATCAGCGGTTATGGGGGATGTTATTTACCCGAGAACGGCTGTGGAAGCGCTGCGAAAAGTCATAGAACTCTGCGATGAAAACGGTGGAATTTTTGCGGTGGTGGAGTTTGAATAGGTAAGAAGTGCCTTGCCATTATAAAGAGAACAGTGTAATATAAAATTGAATCAAACCGGGCACAAAAGAAGCCTGTTTTGTGAAAGGATAAAGAAAAATGGAATTAGGAAAAAAGCAGGTATTAACCGTAGTAAAGCAGGTAGATTTTGGTGTATATCTCGGAAGTGAAAAAGAGAAGGTACTGCTTCCGAAGAAGCAGGTTCCGGACGGCATTGAACCGGGGGATCCGGTGGAGGTCTTTCTTTATAAAGATTCCTCGGACAGGCTGATTGCAACAACGAATGAGCCGAAGCTGATGCTGGGCGGACTGGCGGTGCTGAGTGTGCTGCAGGTAGGGAAATTCGGTGCGTTTCTGGATTGGGGACTGGAGAAAGATCTTTTCCTTCCGTTCCGGGAACAGACATTTAAAGTAAGGCCGGGGGATGAATGTCTGGTGTCACTTTATATTGACAAAAGTGAAAGACTTTGCGCGACGATGAAAGTATATGAGCATCTCAGAAAAGATTCATCCTATCAGAAGGATGACCGTGTGGAAGGAATCATCTATGAGAGCAGCGATAATTTCGGTATGTTCGTTGCTGTGGATGATCAGTTTTCCGCATTGATTCCAAAGCGGGAGGTAACTCCGGATCTGCGGCCCGGCATGCGCATCACTGCCAGAGTGACGGAAGTGAAGCCGGATGGGAAGCTGAACTTAAGTGTGCGGGAGAAGGCGTTTATCCAGATGGATAAAGATGCCCTGATGGTGCTTCAGAAAATCGAAGAATGCGGCGGAAAACTTCCATTTAATGACAAAGCGGATGCGGAGCGGATCAAGAAGGAATTCGGAATCAGCAAGAACGCATTCAAGCGGGCAGTGGGACATCTCTATAAAGAACGCAAGATTGAGATTCTTGCGGATAAGATTGTATTAAAGTAAAAACACACAAAAAATACCATGTGAAATTGTATATATTTCACAAAACGCTGAAAATAAAAAAAGCACTTGCAATTTGTTAAATTTTTGATTATATTGAACTTGTAAGGCGAAGAAATGGTGAAAAAGAAAAGGAGATGTGCAATATGAAGGTACAGAATATTACGAACATTGAAAAGTTTTTTAAGGTAGTTGACAGCTGTTCAGGAAAGGTAGAACTTGTTACAGGAGAAGGCGACAGACTGAATCTGAAATCAAAATTATCTCAGTATGTTTCCATGGCAAATATCTTCTCTAACGGAGAAATTCCGGAACTGGAAATCATCGCATATGAGAAAGAAGATATCGATAAACTGGTTTCGTTTATGATCAACGGCTAATAGATCATAGATTGAATCATATAAAAGTGATAAAAAGGCTGCTGTCCTGCATATTCTGCGGGGCGGCGGTTTTTTTATGTTTCCCAAAATGGATGTCTGTTTTGATTGTAATAAAATCCGGTATTGTTTATAATAGGGAAAGAAAGGAAAACAGGTGGTTCATTATGAATTTCGCGCATTTACATGTCCATACAGAATACAGTTTGCTGGACGGTTCCAATAAGATCAAAGAATATGTGAACAGAGTGAAAGAACTTGGTATGACAGCCGCCGCGATCACAGATCACGGCGTGATGTTCGGCGTCATTGAATTCTACCGTGCCGCGCGTGCTGCAGGGATTAATCCGGTGTTGGGATGCGAGGTCTATGTTGCTCCCGGTTCCCGCTTTGATAAAGAAGCGGTGGGGCGGGATGAAGACCGATACTATCATCTGGTGCTGCTTGCCGAAAATAATACGGGGTATTCTAATCTGATGAAGATCGTTTCACGCGGATTTACAGAGGGTTACTATTATAAGCCAAGGGTGGATTATGAGGTTCTGGAGCAGTATCACGAGGGAATCATCGCGCTCAGTGCATGCCTTGCGGGAGAGGTTCAGAAAAATCTGCTCCGAGGTCTTTATGATGAAGGACGAAAGGCAGCGCTTCGGTATGAGAAGATTTTCGGAAAGGGTAATTTCTTCCTGGAGCTTCAGGATCACGGCATCCCTGAGCAGTCGATCGTGAATCAGCAGCTTCTTGGCCTTGCCGAGGAGACCGGGATTGAGCTGGTGGCGACGAACGACGTGCATTATACTTATGCGGAGGATGAAAAGCCTCACGATATTCTCCTGTGTCTGCAGACGGGAAAGAAGCTTGCCGACGAAGACCGGATGCGCTATGAAGGCGGTCAGTACTATGTGAAATCGAAAGAGGAAATGGCATCTCTCTTTCCCTATGCACTTCAGGCGCTGGAAAATACACAGAAGATTGCAGACCGGTGCCATGTGGATATTGAATTCGGCGTGACGAAGCTTCCGAAGTTCGATGTGCCGGATGGATTCACTTCCTGGGAATATCTGAACAAATTATGTTTTGACGGATTGGAAAAACGGTATGGCAATCCGGGACAGGAACTGGTGGACCGTCTGAACTATGAACTTGGCGTCATCAAAAATATGGGATATGTTGATTATTTCCTGATCGTCTGGGACTTCATTCATTTTGCGCGGGAAAACGGAATCATGGTGGGGCCGGGACGTGGATCGGCGGCCGGAAGTATTGTGGCGTATACTCTGGGAATCACGAATATCGATCCCATTCGGTATCAGCTTCTTTTTGAGCGTTTTCTGAATCCGGAACGTGTGTCCATGCCGGATATTGACGTGGATTTCTGCTTCGAGAGAAGGCAGGAAGTCATTGATTATGTTGTGCGCAAATATGGCAAAGATCAGGTGGCACAGATCGTTACCTTTGGTACTCTGCAGGCCCGGGGCGTGATCCGCGATGTGGGACGTGTCATGGACCTTCCGTATGCATTTGTGGATTCCATCTCCAAGATGGTTCCGAAGGAACTGAATATTACGCTGGACAAAGCCCTGAAAATGAATCCGGAACTTAAGAAGTTATATGATGAGAATCCGCAGGTGAAGGAACTGATCGATATGTCAAAGCGCCTGGAAGGTTTGCCGAGACATACATCCATGCATGCGGCAGGTGTTGTAATCTGCCAGAAAAATGTAGACGAATTCGTTCCGCTGGCTCTGGGGGCGGATAATACGGTGATCACTCAGTTTACCATGACTACATTGGAAGAATTGGGACTTCTGAAAATGGATTTTCTGGGACTGCGCACACTGACTGTGATTCAGGATGCGATCAACCTGGTGGAGGAGAGTACCGGAGAGCGGATCATTCCGGAAGAGCTGGATTACAATGACCCGGCGGTGATGGAGCTTCTGGGAAGCGGCAAGACGGACGGAGTCTTCCAGCTGGAAAGTGCGGGGATGAAGAGCTTCATGAAGGAACTGAAGCCGCAGAGTCTGGAAGATATTATCGCGGGAATCTCTCTGTACCGCCCGGGGCCGATGGATTTCATTCCGCAATATATAAAAGGAAAGAATCACCCGGAACTTATCACCTATGACTGCCCGCAGCTGGAGCCGATCCTGGAACCTACATACGGCTGTATCGTTTATCAGGAACAGGTTATGCAGATCGTGCGGGATCTGGCCGGATATACGCTGGGGCGAAGTGACCTTCTGCGCCGTGCGATGAGTAAGAAAAAAGCGGATGTGATGCAGAGAGAGCGCCAGAATTTTGTCTACGGCAATCCGGAAGAGAACGTTCCGGGATGCGTGGCAAATGGAATTTCGGAGGAGATTGCAAATAAAATCTACAATGAGATGATCGATTTCGCAAAGTACGCATTTAACAAGTCGCATGCGGCGGCATATGCAGTTGTCGCATATCAGACGGCCTATCTGAAATATTATCATCCGGTGGAATACATGGCGGCTCTTATGACATCCGTTATCGATAATCCCGGAAAGGTGGCAGAATATATTTACAGCTGCAGGCAGATGGGAATTAAGATCCTGCCTCCGGATATTAATCGCGGAGTAGGTAATTTCTCAGTGGATAACGGAAACATTCGTTATGGTCTGGCTGCGATTAAAAGCATTGGGCGTCCGGTCATCGAATCTATTATCGAAGAGAGAAAACTGAGGGGAGAATTTAAAAATCTGAAAGACTTCATTGAACGGCTTTCCAACAAAGAAGTGAACAAACGAACCGTGGAGAATTTCATTAAGTCCGGTGCGTTTGACAGTCTGAAAGGAACCCGGAAGCAGCTCATGATGATCTATATCCGTGTTATGGATCAGGTGAATCAGGAGAAGAAATATTCTATGACCGGTCAGATGTCACTGTTCGATATTGTTGATGAAGAGCAGAAGAAAGAATTCGAGATAACTCTGCCGGATGTGGGAGAATATCAGAAGGAGACGCTTCTCGCTTTTGAAAAAGAAGTTCTGGGCGTATACCTGAGCGGACATCCACTGGAGGAATACGAAGAAAAATGGAGAAACAATATTTCGGCTACCACACAGGATTTTCAGCTGGATGAGGAGACCGGCGTGACAAAGGTGCGTGACGGTGCGAAAGAGATTATCGGAGGAATGATCACTTCGAAAACGATCAAATACACAAAAAAGAACCAGACCATGGCATTTATCACCATAGAGGATCTGATGGGAACCGTGGAGGTCGTGATTTTCCCGAGAGATTACGAGAAAAATCAGCAGTATCTCCAGGAGGACAGCAAAGTCTTTGTGAAGGGAAGAGTTTCCGAGGAGGACGATAATGCCAGCAAACTGATCTGTGAGGAAATCATCCCATTTGAGAGAACAAGGAAAGAACTCTGGCTTCAATATGAGAATAAGGCGGCATATCTTGCTGATGAAAAGCATTTGTTCGCGATGATAGCGGACAGCGAGGGGGATGATGCGGTGGTCATTTACTGCAAAGCGGAACGTGCCGTAAAGCGTCTTCCGAAGAACAGGAATATTAAAATAGAGCCGGGAATCTTGAGCAGGTTGACGAATTATTTTGGAGAATCTTGTGCAAAAGTAGTGGAAAAACCCATTGAAAAGATGTATTAAATAGAGTACAATGTAGCTTGAGAATGTGAATTATTTGGCATACTTTAAAATCCTACAACAGAAGGAGACGGAGGAAAACATATCATGGCAGAAAAAATTATCAGAACAATCGGAGTGTTGACCAGCGGTGGAGATGCACCGGGAATGAATGCGGCGATCCGTGCGGTAGTAAGGACAGCTTTAGGAAAAGGCCTCAAGGTACGCGGAATCAGAAGAGGATATTCAGGACTTCTCAACGAAGAGATTATTGATTTAAGTGCCAGAGATGTATCGGATACGATCCAGAGAGGTGGAACGATTCTTCAGACAGCACGCTGCGAAGAGATGCGTACCATTGAGGGACAGCAGAAGGCAGCAGCGATCTGCAAGAAGTACGGAATCGACGGTCTGGTAGTTATTGGAGGAGACGGTTCTTTCAAAGGGGCCCAGAAGCTTTCTGATTATGGTGTAAATACGATCGGACTTCCGGGAACGATCGACCTTGACATTGCCTGTACAGAATACACGATTGGATTTGATACTGCTGTTAATACAGCTATGGAAGCAATCGATAAGGTACGTGATACATCTACATCTCATGAAAGATGCAGTATCATTGAAGTTATGGGACGTGACGCCGGATACCTTGCATTATGGTGCGGAATTGCCAATGGTGCAGAGAGAATTCTTCTTCCGGAGGAACACGATTACAACGAAGAGAAGATCGTGGCAGATATCAAGGAAAACAGAAAGCGCGGTAAGAAGCATTATATCATTATCAATGCCGAAGGTATCGGAGATTCTATGAATATGGCTAAGAGAATCGAAGAGGAGACAGGTATGGAGACCCGTGCAACGATTCTCGGACACATGCAGCGTGGAGGAAGCCCGACAGCAAAAGACAGAGTATATGCTTCCATCATGGGCGCGATGGCCGTAGATCTTCTTCTGGAAGGCAAAACCAACCGAGTAGTAGGATATAAACATGGCGAGTACATTGATTTCGATATTAATGAAGCACTGGCAATGCAGAAAGGAATTCCGCAGTACCAGTACGATATCGCACAGCAGCTCGCATTATAAATAGAGTGATTGGAAAGATTGTATGACGCAAGAGGTTTTATTGACGATTTCCGGGCTCCATCAGATGGAGTTCATGGAAAACGGGGATGAAGAGAATGAACCGATCGAAGTGATTACTCCGGCGAGTTATTATTTAAAGAACGACAGGCACTATGTCATATATGATGAAGTGGTTGAAGGACTCCCGGGAGTAATCAAGAACAAGGTTAAGATTACCGGAGATGATACGCTCGAGATTATGAAGAGCGGCCTTACCAATGCACATATGGTGTTTGAGAAGAATAAGTCGAACTTGACTTATTATGACACGCCGTATGGGCAGATTCAGGTAGGAATTCATACCCGTGATATGGATGTCAACGTGACGGAAGATCTGATTCAGGTGGAAGTGGAATATGGTCTGGACATCAATCATGAGGCTATGGCCGACTGCCGGATATCCATGAATATCCGACCGAAAGAAGCGGCGGACAGTGTGCTGAAAGAAAAGAATAGATCATCAAAAGAATGGCGCCAATGCTAGTGCATTGACGCCATTTTTCTGTGCTATTATTTTTGTGTCTCGTCTTTCTTGAAACGTGCAAAGAAACCTTTCTTTTTCTTTGGTGCTTCAAGTGGTCCGCGCAGTCCTCTTACGGCTGTTATGTAAATGCCGCTTACGGTTGCTTTTACCTCTTTCTTGACCGGAATGAGGTCATAGATCGCAGCGTCACACATCAGGTTCATAATCTTCGGTCCGACTTTGGCTTTAACAACCGGAACTTTGGAACGACGAAGATATTTCGGTGTGCTTTCCATTACAACTGCAGGAAAACCGGCATCTTTAAGGCGCATCTTACCTTTATCGATAATCAGCATAGTCACCTGTTGTGCGGCAGCATCCATGATCTCCTGCTGCTCTGCCTGTTTCTTTTCCGCTTTCTTGCCCAGGAAATATAAGGCAACTACAACAATGATTAAAATTACCAGAACTACCAGTAAAACGATTGTCACTTTGCTCATGATCCCGTCCTCCTAATACATATTATCCATATGACATTGTAACATTATTTGTCGGGGGGTGCAAGCTGTTTCGTGATTCGCAAAAATACAGTTATTAAATTAGCATGAAATCCCTTTCCATTTTAAAAAATTTGTCATATAATCAAAATGTGTGTGTCTGCAAAAAAAAGTGTGTCGATATGTGGAACAACGATGATTTGGGTCTCATTTCGAACAGATACAAATAAGAAGATTATGAGGTGTAAAATATGAAAAAGAAATTTTCCTCGCTGGTTGCAGGACTGTGTGTATCGGCTGTGATCCTTGGCGGATGCTCCGGCAAAATTTCCAATGATTATGTAACGATCAGCCAGTATAAAGGGCTGGAGGTTGAGAAGCAGGAAGCGGAAGAAGTAACGGATGAAGATGTGGAAAGCTATGTTCAGAGTATGTGTGAAGCAAATTCTACATCCACAGAAGTAACAGACCGTGCAGCGCTGGACGGAGATACTGTTACGATTGATTATGAAGGCAAGATGGATGGAGTGCCGTTTGATGGAGGTTCGGCAGTGGATGCTCCTCTGACGTTAGGATCCAACAGTTTTATAGATGGTTTTGAAGAAGGAATTGTGGGACATGGGATCGGCGAGACATTTGATCTGAATCTGACATTCCCGGACCCATACCCGAATAACCCGGATTTTTCAGGAAAGCCGGTTGTCTTTACTGTTACGGTAAAAGGAATCACTGAAGTTCATGTGCCGGAGCTGACGGATGAGCTTGTGAAGACGCTTTCTGATACCGCTTCAACCGTTGAAGAATATAAACAGGAAGTGCGTGAGTTTCTGGAAGAAAATAACGATTCGTCAGCCAGAAACATGCTGAAGAGCAGTGCGTGGGATGCGCTGATGGAGAATGCACAGGTGACAAAATATCCGAAGGAAGAACTTCAGGAAATGATGGATACCATTCAGGGCCAGATGGAACAGAATGCGGCTTATTATGGTGTGGAATTCGAAGAGTACAGAGATACGTATCTGGAAATGGATGAAGAAACCTATCAGACAGAGCTGACAAAAGCAGCGAAGGAACGCCTGAAAGAGCTGATGGTGATGGATCTGGTGATTGAAAAAGCAAAGATCGATGTTTCGGATGAAGCGCTCGATAAGAAATACGAAGAATATGCCCAGCAGACCGGTTACGGAAGCGTTGAGGAGCTGAAATCCGTTATGGAATCTTACGGAAGTCTGGAAGATTTAGAGCAGATGGCAAAGATGGATCTTGTGCAGGACTATCTCGCAGATAATTGTAAACAGGTTGAGAAGAAGGACGAGAATTAGCGCTCACAAGAAGAAAGAGGACAATTCATGATAAAAGCAGTGTTATTCGATATGGATGGGATTTTGATCGATACGGAGAAATACCTGACGGTCTACAAGCAGAAGGCAATGCGCGAAGCCGGATACAGGATGTCTCTGGAGGACGCGTATCTGTTTCGGAGTCTGGATGCAAAATTTGCCAGAGTGAAAGCAAAGGAAATGTACGGGGCGGATTTTGATTATGACGGGATCCGGGGACGCAGGCAGCAGCTTATGGCAAAACATATTGAGAAATATGGACTTGAGACGAAGCCGTTTGTGAGAGAGACGCTCACAGAACTGAGAAGACGAGGTTTTCAGACTGCGGTCGTGACTGCGACAGAGGAGACGAGGGCAGTGCGCTATCTGAAGATGGTCGGATTTGCGGATCTTTTTGATGAAATTATCAGCGCCTCCATGGTGGAAAATGGGAAACCCTGTCCGGATGTATATCTTCATGCCTGCGAGAAGATCAGAAAGAAACCGGAGGAATGTCTTGCGGCAGAGGATTCACCGAATGGTGTCCGTGCTGCATGGAGTGCCGGCTGCCATGTCGTGATGGTGCCGGATCTCACCGGACCGACGAAAGAGACTGCAGAAATGGCGGATTATGTGGTAAAGAATCTGGGAGAGATTCCGGAACTTCTGATGTTAAAATAAAAGGAAAGAGTAAAATGCAGGAACAGCATCCGATGTATGCCGGAAACCTCCTGCATTTTTGAGGTGATGAGATGGATTTTGAAAGAGCAAAACAGAAATTCGAGGAGTATCTGGACGGTTATGACCGTGCGGACGATAAGATCAATCTGAAAATCATACATACGTATCAGGTGGTAGAATGCAGTGGTGAAATCGCGCGAAGAATGAAGTTGTCCGAAGAGGATACAGATCTTGCGAAAATGATAGGATTACTTCATGACATCGGGCGTTTTGAACAGTTAAAACGTTTCAATAGTTTTGATCCGGGGATGATGAACCATGCAAAATACGGAGCTGAGATTTTGTTCCGGCAGGGAATGATCCGGGAATTTCTTGAAGAAGACACTTGGGATGATATCATTTACATGGCGATCGACCGGCACAGTGATTTTCAGTTGGAAGGAATAGAAGATGAGCGGACACTCATGCACGCTAAAATAATCCGTGATGCAGACAAACTGGATAACTGCCGTGTGAAGCTGGAAGAAAAACTGGAAACACTTCTGGAGAAACCGCTTGATGTGCCGGGGCAGGATGTGATCAGTGACGAAGTCTGGAGATCCTGCCAGGAACAGAAATCCATTCTTTCAGAAAGTCGAAAAACATCCATGGACTACTGGGTGTCTTATGTAGCGTATTTTTATGATATTAATTATAAGGAAACGATGGAAATCATTCTGGAGAACGATTATATTTCACAGATCATACACCGGATCACATATAAGAATCCGGAAACCCGTGCTAAAATGGAAATGCTGGAACAGCAGATTCTGGAATATGCCCGTCGGATGACGGATGATCATATATAAAATATTACGAGGTGAAGGAAAAATGGAAAGAGAAAAGAACGAGAACACCATACGCATGATTCAGGAGCTGACGGATGCGGCGGGGGCATCCGGATTTGAGGATGAGGTGATCCTGACTGCAAAAAAATACGGAGAAGAATTCGCACAGACTGAGGAAGACTGTCTGAGAAATCTCTATTTGTATCGTAGAAAAAATACAGGAAATAAGCCGGTTATGATGTTGGATGCCCACAGTGATGAAGTGGGCTTGATGGTTCATTCCATCAAGCCGAATGGAACACTGCGCTTCGTGACCCTCGGAAGATGGACCGATCAGGCACTTCCAGCATCGAAGGTACTGGTACGCAATCGTTATGGGAAATATATACCGGGCATTGTGGCATCGAAACCACCACATTTTATGACCCCGGCGGAGCGTCAGGCAGGAGGAAGCACGGATATCCAGTCCCTGGTGATCGACGTGGGAGCTGTGAGCAAAGAGGATGCAGTGGAGAATTTCGGAATACGGATCGGCGAACCTGTAGTTCCGGATGTCTCATTTACTTATGATGAGCAGCATGATATTATGATGGGCAAAGGATTTGATTGCCGAATCGGATGTGCGGCGCTGATCGAGACGATGCGAAGGCTTGCAGAAGAAGAACTGGCGGTGGATCTGGTCGGAGTCCTTTCTTCTCAGGAAGAAGTCGGAGAAAGAGGCGTAAGAGTTGCGGTGAACAAGGTTGCGCCGCAGATCGCACTTTGCTTTGAAGGCTGTCCGGCCGACGATACCTTTACAGAACCCTATGCGATTCAGACGGCGCTGAAGAAAGGCCCGATGCTCCGCTTTATGGACTGCTCGGTAATCTGCTCTCCGCGGTATCAGAGATATGTGCTGGATCTGGCAGAAGAAAAGCACCTGGCCGTTCAGGCTTCCGTACGGGAAGGAGGCGGAAACAACGGAGCGATCATCAACACCGCAATGGATGGAATCCCTGCAATCGTTGTGGGAGTTCCGGTGCGATACATTCATTCACCAAATGGAATTACGTCTTATTATGATTTTGAGGCGACGGTTCAGCTCGCGGTTGAAGTGGTGCGTTCTATGTCGGAAGAAGTGATTCGGTCATTTTAGTGGAACAGATGAAATGTCTTTTTAATAAGAATTTTACAAAGAAAACCCTATAAAATGAGGAGTGCCGATGCCCAGCGAACTGAGCATCGGCGTTTATGAAAAAGAAAAAATTTATATGAAAAAGTTATTGCCTTTGTTTGATTATTAGTATACGGGAAAAATGTGATAAAACTGTGATAAGAATTTAAAAGAATTATGAATAGAACGTGAATAAGTGTTCATAAAAGGAGGAGAAATACGGACAGTGAAGGAAATACATATGATTTTGCATTTCGAATGAATTATAGTGGAGTCATTTGCGATGAGCGTGTCGGAAAATATCGAATAGGAACGAAGTAAGATGAAAAAATATTCAGAAGATTTGCTTCAGAAAATAAAAGAACGGATCAATCCTCTATTACATTCACGGAGGCGGTTTCTTTGGCGGTCATCCGGGCATCGTAGAAGAGTCCGTAAAAATGTTTGTGGCAAAGACGGATCTTTGTAGGCGGAGACAGCGCAGGCGGCAATCTGACACAGTATTGTACAACCAGAGACTGGGAAGATGGTGCGCATATGGTGAGAGGACAGATGCTTCTGTATCCGACGCTCAACATGGCAAAGGTGGAAGATGAATATTATCATCCGTCCATGGATCAGTTTGAGATGGCACCGAAACAGAAAAGAGGACTTACCAAAATGATCGGCATGTTCGGAGGAATGACGGACGGGCTGGAAGCCATACTCGGAACGGGCGATGCAAAGAATGATTATCTGAATCCATATACGAGAGATCCGAAGAAAAATCCACCGACATTTGTGACGGTCGGAGAACATGATTTCCTGAAGCTGGAGACACTTGGGTATGCGGTGAAGCTGCATAATGCCGGGGTGGATACTACGGCGGTATTGTATAAGGGATTTGGCCATGCATATTTTGATAACGCGGGAGTTTATCCTCAGTGTGAAGACTGTATCGATGAGATGGCCAGATTTATGCCGGAACATTAAAATGGGAATAATGATATGAAAAGCATATCAATTCATTCACTCGGAAGTTCCTCTAGAGATATACGGTTATCATAAATATTGCGAAAATATATGACGCGGAGAGGAGTTTTATCTTTCTCCGCGTCATTTTTAGCAATTCGTCTGTGAATACTCTTCGTAATAGCTTTTCGCCTCTTCGTTTGTCAGAGAAAAAAGCTTTTGTAATTTTAAGATGCTTTTTTCGGGGGGCATGCCTTCCTCAATATGATCGATGACGAATGCCCGTATGCCAGCTTCTCTCCCGATTTTCTCACCTTCTTCTCTGGCTTCTTCACGTTCTTGCCGTAGATGCCGTTCCTGATCATATTCATAAATACTCACACTCTTCGCCTCCGCTCTGTTTTTCTCCAGAAAATCTGAAAGAATTCCTTCTGCAATACACTCTGTAATTGCTCGTTCCACTGCATCTTCCAGATTCATTACTTTCGCGTACTGTCTTACTCTTGCTGTATATTCAGAATAATCTTTTAACAAGATATAGCAAGAATTCTCCCACCTCTTTAGGTGGCGAGATGAATTGCAAAAAATATGAGAGAACACTTGTTCTAAGGTGCCGGGTGTGGTATAATATAATCAGTCGAATAAAGGGAAGGATTGATTATAATATGGATTTGGATAATAATGCACATTCAGTATTTTTGTTATATTATCATTTGATTATGGTTGTGAAATATCGCCGGAAAGTGATAGATGATGTAAT
>NZ_JBQHTK010000040.1:0-23984 GCF_052065755.1 Bariatricus sp. HCP28S3_D3
CATTATACCAGAAAAAGGGAGGTCAATGCTCTTTTTATTTGCATTCTCCCATAAAATCAAGGTTTTTATTGAATTTTGGAACAAAAAAACAGGTAGTTTTTGACACTACCACAGGGAAAAGGAGAGAAAAGATATGAAAGAATTTAAATATGTGATCACCGATGCAGAAGGAATCCATGCTCGTCCGGCAGGAGAATTAGTTAAGGCGGCAAAGGCGTTTGAATGTAGTATTAAGCTTACAAAAGAAGGAAAAACCGGTGATTGTAAGAAAATATTTGGAATTATGGGACTTGGGGTTAAGAAAGACAATGAAGTAACTATTACGTTTGAAGGCGCAGATGAAGAGGCTGCATACGAATCAATTAGCAAATTTATGAAAGAGAACCTGTAAACCATAGCATTGAGGAGATATGGACGATGCAGATATATAAAGGAAAAAGTGTATTCGGCGGAATTGCCATAGGAAAAATTAGTGTTTATAGTAAAGCAGAGCAACAGGTAAAGCGGTTAAAAATAGAGAATGTCGAAAAAGAAGTAGAACGTTATCATGAAGCGACAGCAACTGCAATTCAGCAGCTTCAGGAATTATATGACAAGGCATTGAGAGAAGTCGGCGAGGCAAATGCGGCAATTTTTGAAATTCATCAGATGATGCTGGAAGATGATGATTATGCAGAATCCATAGAAAATATGATTCAAATGCAGAAAGTCAATGCAGAATATGCGGTAGCACAGACTGCAGATAATTTTGCGAAGATGTTTTCTTCGATGGATGACGATTATATGAAAGAGCGTGCAGCGGATGTAAAAGACATATCTGAACGATTATTAACCGTTTTGCAAGGGGAAAAATCTCAAGGTGTAGAATCTCAAGAACCTTCAATTATCGTTGCGGATGATCTGGCACCGTCCGAAACAGTACAGCTTGATAAGGATAAAGTGTTGTCTTTTGTAACCGTGCACGGTTCGCTGAATTCACATTCTGCAATACTTGCCAGAACGATGGGGATTCCGGCATTAGTCGGAACAAAGCTTCCGGTAGATGATACGGTAAATGGAAAACTTGGGATTGTAGATGGTACAAACGGCATTATCTATGTAGATCCGGATGAAGTGACTTTAGGTAAAATGAAAGAGCTTCAGAAGATCGAATTAGAGAAAAAGAAATTACTTGAAACCTTAAAGGGTAAGGAGAATATCACACTTGACGGTCAAAAAATTCTGTTATATGCTAACATTGGTAATACAAAAGATCTGGCAACAGTTTTACAGAATGATGCAGGTGGAATTGGGCTATTTCGAAGTGAATTTATTTATCTTGAGAGAGAGGATTACCCGACAGAAGAAGAGCAGTTTCAAATATATAAGGCTGTAGCAGAAACTATGGCTGGAAAACGTGTTATTATCCGGACATTGGATATCGGTGCAGATAAACAATGTGATTATTTTAAGATGGAAAAAGAAGAGAATCCAGCCATGGGATGTCGAGCAATACGAATTTGTTTGAAACGTCCGGAAATATTCAAAACACAGCTTCGGGCACTTTTCAGGGCCAGTGTGTATGGGAAGATTGCAATCATGTATCCTATGATAACCAGTGTAAAAGAAATACAAAGAATCAAGGATATTGTCACACAGGTGAAGGCTGAATTGGAAGAACAAGGTGTTGAGTATAGAGAGCCAGAGCAGGGAATTATGATTGAAACTCCTGCAGCGGTTATGATAAGTGATCAACTGGCAAAGGAAGTGGATTTCTTTAGTATTGGAACGAATGACCTGACACAGTATACACTGGCGATAGACAGGCAGAATACAGCACTTGATGAATTCTATGATCCCCATCATCCGGCAGTACTGCGGATGATCTCAATGGTAGTGAATAATGCACATAAAGCCGGTATTTGGGTAGGAATTTGCGGAGAACTTGGTGCAGATCGCGAACTTACAAAGGAATTTCTGGTTATGGGAGTTGATGAACTGTCGGTATCTCCTGGAAACATTTTACCTATCCGTAAAATTGTGCGAGAGACAAATGTGAAGGAGTACAAAGAATACCGAAAGTAGACTTTTCATGAAGCCGGAAAAGAATCGGAGGATCATATGCTATCAGAACAGCGTTATGCGTTGATATTAGAAGTTTTAGAGAAAAAACGCAGCATAACTGTAAATGAATTAACAGAATTATTGAATATTTCAGAATCGACAGCAAGAAGAGACATTACAGCTCTTGATAAAGCTGGTAGACTTGTGAAAGTTTTTGGAGGTGCCATCGCACTGGAAGATTCAGTTTTGTCATCAGAGCCTACAGTAGCACAAAAGACAGAAGTTCAGATAGAAGAGAAAAAGAGAATAGCGAAATATGCAGCGTCCTTGATTGAACCAAAAGATTTTGTGTATTTGGACGCAGGAACCACAACAGGATACATGATTGAATATCTTGAGGAAAGAAGTGCAACATTTGTGACAAATGCAGTTGCACATGCACAGAGACTTGCGGCAGAAGGAGTACGTGTTTTCATGATCGGTGGAGAATTAAAAAGCTCTACAGAAGCGATTATTGGAAGTGAAGCTGTGATGGCACTTAAAAATTATCATTTTACAAAAGGATTTTTTGGTACAAATGGAATAAGCAAAGTGCATGGTTTTACAACACCTGATATTAATGAAGCACTTGTGAAGAAAACAGCAATGAATCAATGCAAAAGAGTATATGTCCTGGGAGATTATTCAAAGTATAATGTGATAAGCTCTGTCACTTTTTCGGAATTAAAAGGAAGAAATATTTTAAGTGATCAAATTCCAGAAGAATTTAAAGATATGCCGGAAATAGTTTTGTGTTAATAGGGACGGAGCATTTGCCCCCAGCATCTTGCCACGAGCAGCGCCCTTTGGTCATCCGGATAAAAAAGGTGAAACAGAGGTGGGGACTGGTTCCTTTACCCCCACCCCACCACTCTTCAAGTCTTGATGGTTTAATAAGACTTTACACCTTGAAGCTTAGTAATAGTTTATTCCGGTAATTAGTTTAAAGTAATATCTTCGACATTAACCCCCATTGATGATAACTTGGCGGTTGTGACTTTGATCTG
This sequence comes from Bariatricus sp. HCP28S3_D3, assembly GCF_052065755.1. Classification (NCBI taxonomy): domain Bacteria; kingdom Bacillati; phylum Bacillota; class Clostridia; order Lachnospirales; family Lachnospiraceae; genus Bariatricus; species Bariatricus sp. HCP28S3_D3. Next base: position 3,090 of record NZ_JBQHTK010000040.1, read on the forward strand.
GTAATCAAGTGTTTTGTTTTCGTGATTACCGTTGCTTTGCTTGATTTGTTGAAGAATAGAATATAAATCAATCAGATTATTTATCATCTCTTTGTCACTTGGCATGTATTCGTTCATCCTTTCGTACTCCTTCCATGTAAGAATATACTTACATTATAGGAAAATTTGAAAATAGTGTAAAGCCTTATTAAACTATCAAAGGACAAATCATGGAATGCTTGAGAGTTTTTATTCAGATTTCCATAGAATGGAGAATTGAATTGTTTATTTGAAAAATGTCTATGACTTCCGTATGGAAGAATGCGTGAATTTAATATAGCAGAAAGGGGCCAGGGGGTCAATGAAAATTAGGAAACAAAAGAACGGAAAATTTGATATCGCTTAGCCTCTGGAAGAGCGGTATTCGCCCGGGGATACTCCGTATTTTCTCCTTCGGGATAAAAAACGGGTATTCAGGCAGGTATAACAGCCGGGAGCTTGCAGTATGGCGAAGAAACGTTTCGGGTAACCGTATACGATATCCATGCAGCCGGGCTCTTTTTGAACCAGTTCCATTATGATCTGCTCAAAACATTGCAGAATGCGGAACGTGTTCCTGTAAAAAATGTCAGAAGAAGAGGCGATAAAGTCAAGATAATCCACCTGATCGTTCTGTAAAGTGTTCCGCTTTATGAAATTCACAAGATCCGGAATTTCACGCTGGGAGGAAGAGGGGAAATCGTAGAAGAATCCGGGGCGAAAACTGAGATAAAGAGCGCAGAAGGCACGTTGATAGCTTTCTACATGCGGACTTTCTGGTTGATGAAGCAACAGTCACCGGCGCGATAGTGTTTATGTACTCCCACAATGACGAAATCAAGTTCCCCCCGAAATAACATAGGTAATGACAATTGTCGTTGAGGATGAAAAGCAGAAACAAAAGTGGTTGTACGTTAAAAAATGTCGGTTCTGGCTTTCGTTACTTGTATTTTCTTCTGGAAATCTCTATACTAAATATAGGTAAAGTATTTTCGGGAGGTGGCTGAATGGGCATTTATTTAAACCCTTCTAACGATAAATTCAGTGAAGCAAGAAATTCTGAAATATATGTGGATAAATCTGAACTGATTAAATATACGAATAAAGTTTTGCATACCTCACAAAAATGTATCTGTGTCAGCAGACCCCGTCGGTTTGGAAAGTCCATGGCGGCAAACATGCTGGCTGCATATTATAGCAGAGGATGTGATTCGGAAGCACTGTTTGATGGATTGAAAATTGAAAACAGTCCTGATTTTCATGATTATCTGAACAGGTATGATGTTATCGCACTGAATATGCAGGAGTTCTTGAGTCGAACTCATCATGTTTTGGAAATGCTGAAACTGCTGATAAAGCTGGTAACACGTGAACTGAAACGGGAATATCCGCATGTGGATTATTTTGATCTTGAAGATTTGATTCAGACTATGCAGGATATCTATGCAGAAACGGGACGGAGCTTTATTATTCTGATAGATGAATGGGACTGTGTATTGAGGGAATGTAAGGATGATTTGGCCGGACAAAAGCAATATCTGGATTTTCTTCGGGATTTTCTGAAAGATAAAGGATATATCCATCTTGTATATATGACGGGAATTCTGTCTATTAAAAAATACGGAACCCATTCTGCTTTGAATATGTTCAGAGAATTCTCTATGACAGATGCAGGAGAATTGGCAGAATTTGTTGGATTTACAGAAGCGGAGGTTCAAAATCTCTGTGAAACATATCATGCGGATTTTGAAGAAATGAAGCAGTGGTACAATGGTTACAGGTTAAGAAATGTCGGGGCTGTATATAATCCACAATCTGTGGTATTTAGTATTCTATCAGGTGTGTTTAATAATTATTGGAATCAGACGGAAACGTATGAAGCATTGAAAATATATATTGATTTAAATTATGATGGCCTGAAAAATCAGATTATCCGTATGATGCAAGGGGATTCTGTCAGTATCGATATAGGCAGTTTTAATAATGACATGACTTCATTTGCTTCTCGGGATGATGTACTGACGCTTTTGATACATCTTGGATATTTGGGATATGATTCGCAGTATCAAGAAGCGTTTATACCCAATAATGAAATTCTAAATGAATTTGCAAATGCGGTGCGGAATTCTGATTGGGGAGAAGTTACGAAAGCTTTGGAGTTGTCGAGGGAAACTCTGCAGGCTATATGGAATCAAAATGAAGAATATGTAGCGTGGGCAATCGAACAGTCCCATTTGGAAACATCCTATTTCCAATATAATGATGAGAATGCGCTTAGTTATACGATATCTCTTGCACTCTACGCTGCGAAAAATTATTATACAGTGATAAGGGAGTTACCTGCCGGAAAAGGAAGGGCAGACCTTGTTTTTATCCCAAGAAAACAGTTTCCGGACAAGCCGGCTCTTTTGGTAGAGTTAAAATGGAATCAGGTTACGGAGAGTGCGATTGAACAGATAAAGGATAAAAAATATCCGAAAGCTTTGGAAGAATATCAGGGGAATCTTCTGTTGGTTGGAATCAGTTATGATAAAAAAACAAAGGAACATAAATGTAAAATAGAAGAACTCACGCACTGAATGCGCAATAAAAAGGAGTATAGAAATGAAAAAGCAGACCATTAATTTATGGAACAAAGAGGATTATACTTATCCATGTGCGGGAGAATTTCTTCCCAATATCACGGCTTATCTTCATGAAGATGAAGATGTTCATCCGGCAATGCTCGTGGTGCCGGGCGGCGGATATGCTTTTGTCAGTCCGACAGAGGGCGAAATTGTAGCGAAACGATTTTATGAGGCAGGGTATCAGGCATTTGTTCTTACTTATACGATCAATATGTATCAGCTTGCACCGCTTAAAAAACAGCCGCTTCGGGATATTTCCAGAGCTGTGCGTTATATCCGGAACTTTGCAGAATGTCTGCGTATAAAGTGCGATCAAGTTGTCTGCTGCGGTTTCTCAGCAGGTGCTCATCTTACAGGAAGTCTTGCGGTTCATTATCAGGATCAGGAGCTTACGAAAGAGCCGTATGCTGAGATTTCTAATCGTCCCGATGCAGTGATTCTCTGTTATCCGGTGATCACAAGTGGAGAAAAAGCGCATCGCGGCAGTTTTGATCTGCTTCTTGGAAAAGATGCATCTGAGGAGGAACTTACATGGGCAAGTCTGGAAAAACAGGTGACAGCTGACACGCCTCCGGCTTTTCTGTGGCAGACATTTACGGATGCGACGGTGCCGGTGGAGAATAGTATCATGTATACAAAAGCATGCCACAATGCGGGAGTTCCGTGTGAATTACATTTATTTATGGAAGGAAGACATGGAATGAGCCTTGCAAATGAAGAGTGGGCAACGAACAATATTGGGGAAGACAGTATTTATACGATGATGCAGCAATGGCAGACATTAAAGACGTTGTACAATGTGCGGCCGGAGATGGTGCCGACGATGCTTGCTCCTTCTGCCAAAGCAGAAACACTGAAAGAGTTTGCCGTGGAATGGACGAAAGCAACTGTGGGAATCCGGCAGATGGAGGAACAGCATGCAGATGAATCCGCCATGCAGTGGCCGGATCTGGCACTTACATGGCTGGATAAGATCTTTGTAAGTTAAATTAGTTTATCTTAATTTTTCCCGATATTCTCCTGGGGTAATGCCATATTTTCCTTTAAAAATTTTATAAAAATGTGTTCGGTTGTTAAAACCAAGTTGCAAAGCAATAGAAGAAATGGAAGCGGTTGTATCAGATAGAAGATGCTCCGCTTTCTTTAGTGTAAATGTCATACCATAATCATAAAGGCACATACCGGTATATTTATGAACGATAGTATTCTTTTGTGTCGAGATATTGAAATAATTCACAGATTAACGCTTTTATGGCAAATGTTGAGCCTAATTTTGGAAACAGCATTGCATGAAGCAAATGATCAGATAATTTATGCAGGTCTGAAAGATGACTTTGATTCTGGAAGGCCGGAAAAAAATCTAAATAGTTTTTACCTTTCTCTTTTTGTAAATTTGAGGACATAAACTGAAATACTGAGTTTTCAGAAGCAGTTTCTTCTTTAGGAAAATAAGCTGCCTTGTGAGATCCCAGTAACTCTTTGACAAAATCTATGGACAGACCAATAAACAGAATCTTAGCTTCACCAGTAAATTTTTCAATGTGAACAATGTTCTGATTAATTGGTTTCGTAGGGACGGAGCATCTTGCCACGAGCAGCGCCCTTTGGTCATTTTCGTGTAACAGCTGCAATATCTCTAAAATTGACACATATCTATAAGAAATCCACCTAGTATAATGGTGGATTTTTTTGTATGATAGTATTAACAAAATTACAAGACCAAAAGTAACATCAGAAGAAATGGGAGAATAATACTATGCTGTATATTGAACATTTAACGAAAACATTTGGAGAGAAAAAGGCAGTCGATGATCTGAGTCTTCATATTGCTCCGGGCGAGATCTATGGTTTCATCGGTCATAACGGTGCCGGAAAGACGACGACGCTGAAGTCTGTGGTCGGCATTCAGCAGTTTGATGCCGGTGAGATTACGATTGCCGGAATGTCCATACAGAAGGATCCGCTTACCTGCAAGAAACAGATCGCCTACATTCCGGACAATCCGGATCTTTATGATTTTATGACGGGAATCAAATATCTCAACTTTATCGCTGATATTTTTGGGGTGTCCTCTGAGGTGAGACAGGTACGGATCCGAAAATACGCAGAATTGTTTGAACTGACGGATGATCTGGCACAGCCTATTGCTGCGTATTCCCATGGAATGAAGCAGAAACTGGCAATTATTTCGGCATGGCTTCATGATCCGAAGCTGATCATTATGGATGAGCCATTTGTTGGTCTGGATCCCAAGGCTTCCCATCTCCTGAAAGGGATGATGCGTGAGGTGTGTGATCAGGGCGGAGCAATTTTCTTCTCTACGCATGTACTTGAGGTGGCGGAAAAGCTCTGTGATAAGGTGGCCATTATCAAAGGCGGAAAGCTCATCCGTTCCGGAACGATGGAAGAAGTCAAAGGAGATGACTCTCTGGAAGAAGTATTCCTTGAATTGGAGGGAGAATCATGCTAAAAACACTCGTCAAAAAACAGATGATGGAGATTTTTCGTGGATATTTCTATGACGCGAAGAAGAATAAAAAGCGGTCTAAACTATCGATGATTGGATATATGATCTTATTTGGGGTTATTATGATCGGCCTTCTGGGAGGAATGTTCACATTTCTTTCTATGACGATCTGTCCGGCTCTCTCATCAGCCGGTATGGGCTGGCTTTATTTTGCGATTATGGGGCTGCTTTCTATTTTTCTGGGAGTATTCGGAAGTGTGTTTAATACATACTCTGGATTATATCTTGCCAAAGATAACGATCTTCTGCTTGCCATGCCGATTCCCGTTCGCACGCTCATGGTGTCACGCCTTCTTGGAGTCTTTCTGCTGGGATTTATGTACGCGGCGGTGGTTATCGTGCCGGCAGTCATTGTGTACTGGATCTTTGCTCCGGTAAATGTTTCAGTAATTCTGGGTGGAGTCGTGCTGATCGCGCTGATCTCGATTTTTGTACTTACACTTTCGGCGGCACTTGGATGGGTCGTTGCAAAGATCAGTCTGAAGCTGAAGAATAAGAGCTTTATCACCGTATTTGTATCGCTTGCTTTTCTCGGTGCATATTATTTCTTCTATTTTAAGGCGCAGTCCATGATAGGTGTTCTGATTGCAAATGCAGCGGAATACGGCGGAAAGATCAAAGGAAAAGCATATTTGCTTTACTTATTCGGAAGAATCGGGGAAGGGGACTGGTTGGCGATCACTCTGATGGCAGCGATCATTCTTGCGTTGTTTGCTGTAATGTGGACATTATTGTCACGGAGCTTTCTTAAGATAGCGACAGCTTCCGGCAAAACTGCCAGAGCAGTATATAAAGAAAAGACGGTAAAAATGAGGAGTGTTTCCCGGGCTCTTCTTGCGAAGGAATTCGGTAGGTTTACTGCGAGTCCGAATTATATGTTGAATTGCGGACTGGGCATTCTGATTCTGCCGGTTTGCGGCATACTTCTTCTTGTAAAAGGAGGCATGATTATCAGCATTCTGAATCAGGTGTTCGGTGCAGAAACGGGGACGACTCCCGTACTGGTATGTACCATGATCTGTGTGCTGGTTTCTATGAATGATATGGTGGTTCCGTCTGTCTCACTGGAAGGGAAGAATATCTGGCTTGCACAGTCTCTTCCGGTTACGCCATGGCAGGTCTTGCGCGCCAAGTTATCGGTTCAGTTGTTTCTGACGGGAATTCCGGCACTGTTCTGTTTGGGATGTACTCTGTTTGTACTTCCATATTCACCGGTTCAGATTCTTCTTGTGCTCTTGACGGTAAGCGCTTATGTCGTATTTTCTGCTCTGCTTGGACTTACACTGGGATTAAAAATGCCGAATCTGACCTGGACCAATGAAATTGCACCGATTAAACAGAGCGTGGCCGTGATGGTGGCGATGTTTGGCGGCTGGATTTATTCGGTGGCGTTATGTGGCATCTACCTGATGTGGGCATACAAAATCGGAATGGTGATATATCTTACCATAGTTGCTGCACTGACATTATTGATTTCTGCAGGACTCTATACCTGGATTAAAAAGAGAGGAACAGAAGTGTTTGCGGCGCTGTAAAAGGAAGAAAATAGTATTGGGAAATGATTGGGTAAAATCCGAACTTCGGATTTTACCCATTTTTTCTTTGGAATTTCTTAAGGGTTTGTGTCTGAAAGGATTAAGATATGGGGGTTATAATGGCCTCATCAAAGGGAAAATACTTTGAAATATCTTAAGAGGAGTAGAAATATGGAGGATTTTCAGACGAAAACAGGAATGAAATCAGATAAGAAATGTAATGTCCTGGAATTTCTGGAAGAAACTGAGAGAAAATATCCGGACAGAACAGCGGTGGATGATGGTACGTTTTGTCTTTCGTGGAGAGAAATGAAAGATCTATCGCAGAGAATGGGAACGCTGTTCTGCGAAATATGCGATCAGGGGGAGCCGGTCGTTATATTGGCAGAAAAGAGTGCAAGGACACTCGCGGCTATGTTCGGTGTGGTTTATGCCGGATGTTTTTATGTGATGGTTGATCCGTCCCAGCCGGCGGCGAGAGTTCGGGAAATATTGAAAATACTCGAACCGCAGCTTGTTGTATTGAATAACGAAAATGAAATGCTGTTGGATGAGGCGGGTTACACAAAAAGAAAGTATATTCTCCGGGATACTATCGAGAGAGAAGCCGATATCGGGCGTTTGCAGCAGATACGCCGGCAGAGTCGTGGTACCGATTTGCTGTATGGGATTTTTACATCAGGGTCGACGGGAACACCGAAGGGAATAGTAGTCAGCCATCAGGCAGTGATTGATTTTATCACTCATTTTGTAGAGGCGTTTGGATTTCATGATAAAGACAGAATCGGAAATCAGGCGCCGTTCGATTTTGATGTGTCTGTAAAAGACATTTACACAAGTATATCAACAGGTGCTGCGCTTGTATTAATACCGAAAGAATTATTTTCATTACCTTCGAAGCTGTTAGATTATCTTTGTGAGAAGGAAGTGACTGTTCTCATTTGGGCGGTATCGGCGCTTAGCATGGTGACGGCATTGAAAGGACTTGATTATCGAGTGCCTCGCGGCGTACGGCTGATTGGATTCAGTGGTGAGGTCATGCCGGTCAGACAGCTTAGGATGTGGCAGAAAGCATTGCCGGATACTTCGTTTGTCAATCTGTATGGTCCAACGGAAATCACCTGCAACTGTACTTATTATCCGGTTGAGCGGATGTATGCAGATGGGGAAAAGCTTCCGATCGGAAGAGCCTTTCCGGGGCGAAGGGTGTTCCTTTTGGATGAGCAGGAACAGATCCTACAGGTGCCGGGAAAAATCGGAGAAATCTGTGTGGCAGGGGAATCCTTGTCTGAAGGATATTACAGGAATCCGGAGGAAACGAAGAAACGGTTCCGGATGATTCACTTTTCCGGACAGAAAGAAGAGAGGTGCTATTGCACCGGAGATCTTGGATATTACGATGATGAAGGAATGCTTTATTTTTCCGGCAGGAAGGATTTCCAGATCAAACATATGGGACATCGCATTGAACTGGAAGAGATCGAAAGCACACTGAATCAGGTGGAAGGTGTAGAGAGAAGCTGCTGTCTGATGGATGAGCGGAGAAACAGACTGATCGCATTTTACCTGGGTGGGGCGGATCCGGGAGATGTCAGAGCATATTTGAAAAAGCATTTTCCGGTTTATATGATTCCCCACAAAATACAAAAAACGGAGGAAATGCCGTTAAATAAAAACGGAAAGACTGACAGAAATTATTTCAGAAAAAAACTGGAGGTGGGAATGTGATGGAAATGGAATGTCTGGAACATGGCATCATGAAGTATGGAACGCCGCTTTATATCTATGATATTGACCGGCTCTCCGAAACGGTCGCGTTCTTTCAGGAGAAGCTTCGGGGAAGAGCAGGAATCTGCTTTGCGATGAAAGCAAATTCATTTCTTGTGAAACAAATGGCTGCGCTTACGGATCGGATCGAGGTATGCTCCATGGGGGAATTTGAGATTTGCCGCAAGCTTCAGATCGAACCAGAAAAACTTTTCATATCAGGTGTCCTGAAGAAAAAAGAAGATCTATATGAAATTATGAATTTCTACCGGGGAGCGTGCACATATACAGTCGAATCATTGAATCAGTTCCATTATATGGCTGACTGGTGTGATAGCAATCATGAGGTTATTCCGGTATATCTAAGGCTGACCAGCGGAAATCAGTTCGGGATGGATGAGGAGACGATTCGGAATCTGATCTCGATCCGAAAGATGTGTCCGTATCTGAAGATCCAGGGGGTTCATTATTTTTCCGGGACACAGAAGAAATCGGCTGAAAAGATCAGGAAGGAACTGACATATCTGGATCAGTTTTGCTGTGAACTGGAAGAAAGAACGGGCTATCAGATCGAAGAACTGGAGTACGGACCGGGACTTGCGGTCTCGTATTTCGAGGGCCAGACGGATCATTTAGAAGCGGATGTTGAAGAAATTGCGGAGACACTTGCAAAAATGCGATGGAAAGGAAGTGTGATGCTGGAAATGGGGCGTGCACTTGCGGCAACCTGCGGGTACTATCTTACCACGGTCAGAGATACAAAGAAAAATGGGAATCATTATTACTGCATCGTAGACGGAGGAATCCATCAGATCCATTATGACGGGCAGATCCGTGGCATGTATTTGCCGAGGATCCGCGTCAGCCCTGAAAAAAGTCAGGGAACAAAACGCGAATGGACGATCTGTGGATCTTTGTGTACGGTGAATGATGTGCTGGTACAGAGGGCTGAATTCACAGATCTGAAAGCAGGGAATGTGTTGATATTTGAACGGGCCGGAGCATATGCAATGACGGAAGGAATGGCTTTATTTTTAAGCCATGAACTGCCGCAGGCTGTGTTCTACAGCAAAGAGATGGGCTGGCGGCTCGTACGGGAAGAACAGCAGACTTACGAATGGAATATGGAAAGGGAGACAAAAGATGGAAAAATTATTGGATATATTAATGGAGATTGATGACAGTATTGACTGGAAGGCACAGAAGGCGCTTGTAAATGACAGACTTCTGGATTCGTTTGCGGTGATTTCACTGATTGCGGAACTGGAGGAACAGTTTGACATTGAAATTGAAGCAGCGGAGATCATTCCTGAGAATCTGAATTCTGTGGATGCGATCTGGAAGATGATACAAAGGCTGAAGGAGAATTAACATGGCTTATCATACGTCGATTTATCTGTTCGTGTTTCTGCCTGTTGTACTGCTGGTCTATCAGCTGACTCCGAAAAAGCTGCGGTGGATGACACTGCTCCTTTCCGGATATGTGTTTTTCTGGATGATCAGCGGAAAACTAGTCCTGTATCTGATCGGCACAACATTGTTTACTCATTATATTGGTGTCTGGATGTCCTGGATGAAACTGCAGTGCGAAACTGCAGTTTCCGGACTGACTAAAGAAGAGAGCAGCATCGTAAAAAAGCGATATAAACAGAAAGAAAAATGGATCCTTATAGGTGGTATCCTTGGATTACTCTTGGCACTTGCATACTTGAAATATTATAATTTCTTTGCAAAGAATATAAATGCAATAATAGGAGCTTGGGGAGGCTCGTATGCATTACAGACAAAAGAGCTTCTCCTTCCTATTGGTATCTCTTTCTATACGCTTCAGGCAATCGGCTATATGGCGGATGTATATTGGGGAAAATTGAAAGTAGAGCAGCATCCCGGAAAGCTTGCTCTTTTTCTGGGCTTTTTTCCACAGATCATGGAAGGTCCGATCAGCATGTATTCGCAAATGGCAGACGCGCTCTGGCAAGGGGCACCGATAACCGGAGAGAATCTCTCAAAGGGCAGCGTGCGCATTCTCTGGGGACTATTCAAGAAAATGATCATTGCGGACCGACTTTATGTATTTGTGCAGGCAATCTTTGAACATTATGAAATGTATCACGGTGTTATGATTGCGGCAGCGGCAGTTGCCTATACGGTTCAGCTCTACATGGAGTTCTCCGGATGTATGGACATCATTATTGGAAGCGGAAGGATGTTCGGAATTACGCTTCCCGAGAATTTTCGACAGCCGTTTGCTTCGCGGAGCGCGGCAGAATTCTGGAGACGCTGGCATATTACACTTGGCGTATGGTTTAAGACCTATGTATTTTATCCGGTTTCCGTTTCCGGACTGGTGAAAAGATGGAATAAATTCGGAAGAAAGCATTTGGGAAAGTATTTGACAAAGCTGGGCGTATCAGCTTTGTCACTGTTCCCGGTATGGATCTGCAATGGGCTTTGGCATGGAGCAAGGTGGAGTTACATTTTTTACGGAATGTATTATTTTGTGATTCTGCTCGGCGGTATTGCGATAGAGCCTGTCAGAAATAAGGTGCTTGACGCATGTCACATCAATGAAAATGCATGGTATTTCCGGTTGATTCAGATCCTCAAAACGTGGATGATCATTTTTACCGGAGAATTGTTCTTTCGGGCAAACGGACTGCGTGCAGGAATTTCGATGTTCTTCAGCATGTTTCGGAATTTTGAACTACAACGACTGTGGGATGGAACCATGCTGACATTTGGACTCGATCAAGCAGATTATCTGGTCGTTGTGGTCGGGTGCGTGGTTGTGGCAATTGTAGGAATGATGAAAGAAAGGAATCTGCTGGGAGAGGCAGGACTTCAGAAATTATGTCTGCCGATGAGATGGGCGATTTATTATGGCCTGATTTTGGCAGTTGTAATTCTGGGAGCATATGGAATCGGTTATCAGCAGGTGGATATGATTTATGCAGGATTTTAAAAATATAGGAAAGAGAGCAGGAAAAGTTGCCCTCTTTCTGGCAATCTTATTCGTGATTTTTGAATTGATGGCAGAAAGAATGGAGATTGCCCTGATTAAAAATGACAATCTCGTGCAGAGCAGGAACAAAAGTCTGTTTCGGATCCAGAGGGAACCCCAAGACAGCATTGATGTGATTGTTCTGGGAGACAGCCTGAGTTATGCGTCTATTTCACCGATGGAATTGTGGGAGGAGCATGGAATTACAGGATATGTATGCGGACAGTCAGGACAGAAGATCCAGGAAACCTATCATATGCTGGAAACTGCTTTTGAGACGCAGTCTCCGAAGCTGGTCATACTGGAAACGAACACTTTGTTTCGGGGAAGAACGGGGCTGGAAGGGATCAAGGAAACCATAGAGGCATGGGGAAATTATTATATTCCGATTTTTCGCGGACATGATATCTGGAAATCATTTCTGATCGACAAAAAGTATCCGGAAGAGAGTTATAAAGGGTTTTCGTTCCGCTGTGATGTTCAGCCATATAAAAAAGGAAATTACATGCTGGAAACAGAACAAAAAGAAGAGATGCCTGATATCGTGGTTAAATATATGGAAAGTATTCAAAAACTCTGTTATAAAAAGGGTGCCGAGCTTCTTCTAGTGGGAACCCCATCGCCGGTCAATTGTAATTACCGACGACATAACAGTATCAGTGCTTATGCAGAATCTAATTCTCTGGATTACCTGGATATGAATCTCAGGTTGGATGAAATAGGAATCGACTGGGAAACGGACAGCCTGGATAAGGGAGATCATCTGAATCTGTCAGGAGCAGAGAAAGTGACAAAGTATCTGGGAGACTATCTGGAGGAGCACTATGAGCTTCCGGATCACCGGGGAGAAAATTCTTACAGGGGCTGGGAAAAAGAGGCGCGAGAGTATGAACAGAAGGCGCAATTACATTTGGAACAAATGGCAGCAAAGTAAAGGAATCGCAGGGATAGTCTGTGCATATAATGTGGAAAAGAGATGGGTGAGGAGGAAAAACTATGTTATCAATTGTTCAAACAATTAATGCTTATCTGTCGGACTATATTCTGGTGTTTCTTTTGGTGGCAGTTGGACTTTGGTACACAATTAAGACAAGGTTCGTTCAGGTGAGGTGTTTTGGAGCCGGTCTTAAGAAAATTTTCGGGGATATTTCTTTTAAGGGAGGAGCACACGGAGGCGGAATGAGCTCATTCCAGGCTGTAGCAACAGCAATCGCGGCTCAGGTAGGTACGGGAAATATCGTAGGAGCTGCTGGAGCGATTCTTACCGGTGGACCGGGAGCCATTTTCTGGATGTGGATCATTGCATTTCTGGGAATGGCAACGATTTATGCAGAAGCAACTCTTGCACAAAAGACGAGAATCAAGGATTCAGAAGGGAATATCCAGGGAGGCCCGGTGTACTATATAACCAGGGCATTCCAGGGCAGATTAGGAAAATTCCTGGCCGGATTCTTTGCAGTTGCAATCATTCTGGCGCTTGGTTTCTTTGGATGTATGGTACAGTCCAACTCCATTGGCTCCACAATCCACACAGCATTTGGCATCCCTTCATGGATCGTTGGTGTTGTCCTGGTTGTGATCTGCGCTTTTATCTTTATGGGTGGGGTAGACCGTCTTGCTTCTGTTACTGAAAAACTCGTTCCGGTCATGGCAGCTGTTTTCTTATTAGGAGCGCTGGGGGTGCTGATTGCCCGTATTAAATACGTTCCTGCTACATTTTTCATGATCTTCCGGTATGCATTCCAGCCACAGGCAATCATTGGCGGTGGCCTGGGCGCAGCTTTAAAAATTGCTGTCAGCCAGGGGGCAAAGAGAGGGCTTTTCTCAAACGAAGCCGGCATGGGTTCTACACCGCATGCTCATGCGCTTGCACAGGTTAAGAATGCACATGAACAGGGAACAGTTGCTATGGCAGGTGTGTTTATTGACACATTCGTTGTTTTGACTTTAAATGCGCTGGTTATTATTTCCACATTATATACAGCTGATGGACCTCTTGCGGGAGGATATACAGGTGGCGTGGTGGAAACATTAAATAAAGCGAATCTCGCACAGACCGCATTCGGAGTAGTCTATGGAGAAAAACTAGGATCCGCTTTCGTGGCAGTCTGCCTGTTCTTCTTCGCATTCTCCACGATTCTCGGATGGAATCTGTTCGCGAAAATCAATGTGAATTATCTGTTCGGACCGAAAGCAACCAAGCCGTTTCTTATGATTGCTTTGGTGTTTATTTTCCTTGGAACACTTGCATCCAACGATCTTGTATGGGAACTTTCCGATATGTTTAACCAGCTAATGGTTATTCCAAATGCAATCGCCCTGTTCGCGCTGACGGGTGTGGTTGTAACGAGTATGAAAGAAGACGGAGGAAAGTAATTCATATTGTGATAAATAAAAAGCCGATACATGCTGCATCGGCTGAGAGAAAAGAGAGGATCTATATTAAAGGTGTCTGCCCTTTGGGCGGGCACCTGATTTTTTAGGCGGACATCCTGACATCCATACAGAGTCGGTATCATCTATGATTGCCGGCGTCCTTTTAATTTATGCTTTAAGTATAATAGTAAAATATGGAAAGAATGTGACCATGGACTTAAGAAATTTTGAAAAATATTAAGAACATCTAAAGTACTTATAAAAAATGTATTCTCTATATGATGCAGCTTCAGAATACGGAAAGAATCACTTGACATATATAGATTACCGAGATATAATGAAAATGTAAAATATATAGATTATCGATATATCGAAGATCAACACATGAAAGGGGAAGTATTTATGGCAGTAGATAAAAGTTTAATTTCCGGAAGCACAGCAATGCTGATATTGAAGCTGTTGGAAGAGAAAGATATGTATGGCTATGAGATGATTGAGACGCTTAGGGAGAAGTCGAATAATGTCTTTGAACTGAAGGCGGGGACTCTTTATCCGCTTCTGCATTCAATGGAAGAAAAGGGATGGCTGACCGTTTATGAACAGGAATATGGCGGTAAGCTTCGTAAATATTACCGGTTGACCAGGGAAGGAAAGAAACAGCTTGCTGCAAAGAAAGCAGAGTGGAAGGAATATTCCACGGCCGTTGTGAATGTGTTGGGAGGTGCGCTCTATGACCCGGCTTGATTATTTGAAGCTTTTGACTGACCAGATCCGCTGCAAAAAGGCAAGGCCGATGATTGAAGAAGAATATCAGGCCCATATTGACGACCAGAAGCTGGATTTTATGGCGCAGGGCATGAGTGAAGCGGAAGCAGAAGAAGCGGCTGTGAGGGAGATGGGAGATCCGGTGGAGGCAGGAGTACAGCTTGACAGGATCCACAGACCGAAGATGGATATGAGACTGATTGCTATGATCGTCATGCTTGGTATATCGGGAGTTGCCATACAGGTTTTTCTGGAGAGAACAGCAATACTCTGCGGAGCAGGCGATTACCTCGCAGCATCTTATGATCCGGCGGGACTCAGGTTTATTTTGTGGACGGCAGCAGGAAGCATTTTGATGTTGGGAGTCTGTTTTGTGGATTACACGCTGCTTGGCAAATATGCACTCCGGATCTGGGCAGCAATGATGATGATGATGGCAGTATACCGGGTATTCGGCAGAACCGTGAATGGAATGTATCCAAAACAGGGACTGTTTTACTGTGTTCTGGTTCCGGTTTTTGCGGGTGTTGTTTTTCACTTCCGCGGAGCAGGAAAACAAGGGATGATGAAATGTATTCTCATATTGGTATTATCAACAGTGCTTCCACTGGTTTTAAATTCCAGTGTGTATATGATTTTATTTTATATGACAGGGGGATGCATTTTAATACTTGCCGTTCATAAGCGGTGGTTCGGAAAAGAGAAAAAGCGCCAGTACATACTGATGGCCGGAACGACAGTCTTGCTGCCTGTGGGGATTTTGGGAATCATGATGTCTGCAGGTCAGGTATTTCTTGCAACGTATCAGAGCGATAGGATGAAGCAGATATTCCGCTTTCAGTCTTCCGAAAATTGTTTATATCAGATTGTTTTGGAAAATCTGAAAAATGCAGCAGATGCAGTTGCGGGAAGAGAAGGACTCATAATTGATGAATCAACAAATATGGTTTGGAGTGAAGTGAGAAGTGATTATGTCTGGGTATTTATTTTTAAAGTGCTTGGAACATGGCAGGGGATTCTGTTCACACTTGCATTGGCAGGGTTCCTGGGGGTTTTGATCTGGATCGTGCGAAAACAAAAGAATCAGCTCGGCTATGTGGTCGGAATGGCATGTGTTTTGATGATGACCGCGGAGATTCTGGTGTATCTGGGGACGAATTCAGGAGTTTTTTATCCTGTATCGGTGTATATGCCGTTCTTTAGCTATGGAGGAAGTAATATGATGGTTACCTATTTGTATATGGGGATTCTACTGTCTATTACCAGAAATCAGAATGTTGTGAAAGCGGGATAACCTTTTGAATCCATGAGTTTGGGTTACGTTTTGCGAAAACAGAACATTGTGTTCGAGACTTGTACATTGTATGCAAAATAGTACAAGATTGTTAAAAAAATGACTGGGAAAAGAAGAAAACTCATGTTATGATTTGAATCAGAAACGAGATACATTATTATGATTGAGAAAATTCTTTTTGGAGGGTAAGAAGTTGAGAAACGCAGACGCAAATGTAATCAAGATCAAACATGAAGTGTTGGAAGAAGTAGCACGTCTGGCTTTTGACGGGGAACTTGAGGAGCATAAGGACGATATTGCAATGAAGTTGATTCCGGGCCCGCTCCCGCAGTTCCGTTGTTGCATTTACAAGGAACGTGAGATTATCAGACAGCGTGTTCGTCTGGCTGAAGGAAAAGCGCCTGGAATTAAGAATGATGGAAATGTAATACAGGTTATCAGTTCGGCATGTGAGGACTGTCCCATTTCCAGCTATGTTGTGACAGAAAACTGTCAGAATTGTCTGGGAAAAGCATGTATCAATGCCTGTAAATTCGGTGCAATTGAAGCGGGACGTGACCGTTCCCACATTGATGCTTCCAAA
Organism: Bariatricus sp. HCP28S3_D3; assembly: GCF_052065755.1. Classification (NCBI taxonomy): domain Bacteria; kingdom Bacillati; phylum Bacillota; class Clostridia; order Lachnospirales; family Lachnospiraceae; genus Bariatricus; species Bariatricus sp. HCP28S3_D3. Next base: position 19,583 of record NZ_JBQHTK010000040.1, read on the forward strand.
TGTAAAGAATGTGGAAAATGCGCACAGGCCTGTCCGTACAATGCAATTGCTCATTTGAAGAGACCATGCAAATTCAGCTGTCCGGTAGATGCGATTTATTATGATGAAAATGGTATTTCCGTTATCGATGATTCAAAGTGTATTCGTTGTGGAAAATGTGTTCACAGTTGTCCGTTCGGAGCAATCGGATACAAATCCTCCATTGTAAATGTAATTAAAGCAATCAAATCCGGTAAGAAAGTATACGCGATGCTGGCACCGGCAACAGAAGGACAGTTCGGTGTGGACATCACCATGGAAAGCTGGAAAAAAGCAATGAAAGAAGTTGGATTTACGGACTTCATTGAAGTGGGACTTGGTGGTGATCTAACTGCGAAATATGAAGCAGAAGAATGGGTTGAAGCCTATAAAGACGGACGTAAAAAAGTAACCTCCTGCTGTCCGGGATTTGTCAATCTGGTACGGAAGCATTATCCGGAATTGAGTGATATGATCTCTACAACGGTTTCTCCGATGTGTGCAGTTTCCCGCCTGGTGAAGGCAAAAGAACCAGATGCGGTTACCGTATTTATCGGACCATGTCTTGCAAAGAAATCAGAGATTGCAGATCAGAGGATTGAAGGAAATGCAGACTATGCCCTGACTTACAGTGAAATCCGTGCAATTATGCGTGCGAAGGGCGTTGCTTTGGAACCGGCAGACAATACTTATCAGGAATCTTCTGTATTTGGAAAGCGATTCGGAAATTCCGGCGGTGTTTCGGATGCTGTGATGCAGAGTATGAAGGAAGCCGGTGAAGAACTGGATATTAAAGTGTACAAGGCAAATGGTGCAGTTGAATGTAAGAAATCACTGCTGCTTATGAAAGTCGGACGTCTGCCTGAGGATTTCATCGAAGGAATGGCTTGTGAAGGCGGATGTGTCGGAGGACCAAGTGCTTTTAAAGATCAGATGCTCGCAAAGAAATCCAGAGATTCGCTGATCAAAGAAGCAGATGCGAGAGGAATCTGTGAGAACCTGAAGAATTATGATGAGACTTCATTCTCTATGCACAGAGAATAAACATTATTAAAAAGGGAGTGCTGAGGCGCTCCCTTTTTTTAGATTCTAATTTGAGACCATGGATTATTTTGATATTTTAAATACGACACCCTCATCCTTCCAGACCTGATCGGTATAGTGAATCTCCAGATTCATCCAGTCTGTCGGAACTTCCAGACAGAGATACCCACTTAGTGAAGAACCGGGAGCAATGGAACCATCCATCTGCTGACGGTCCGTGTTCGCGGCAAGGGCGGTAAAAGCATTGACGCTATAGTCAAGCTTTATTTCATTACAATAGGATTCAAAACTTGCCATGCTGCTGACGGTGATATCCTTTTCCGCCTGATTGGTAATCGTAAGGTTGACAAAGACAAATACATTGCCTTCCTGAGGGGAAGCCCATTCGTCACCTTTGGATTCCTCGTAATCGGTTACCTGAATGGAGATATCATTCAGCGTAGCGGTGTCGCCAAGTGCATAGGAGGTGTCATCTCCACCCGTTTTTGTGGTATCATCTGTCTGAGGATCCTGAGAATCCTGGGATGACTTTGTAAACGGAAGTAGATCTTTGCTGATTAGACCGGATTTTACGGCGACAACTACGATCAGGATGACTGCGAGCAGGAAAATCAGAATCATTCCTGCTAATTGTTTCTTTTTCTTTTTGGACCTTCTTCCGGATCTGCTTTGACTGGATGAAGAACGTTTGCCTGATTTGGGGGAAGAACCTTTTGATTTCCGGTTGCTGCCTTCTGACCGTTCAGTCTTCCGTCCGGGCTTTTCCGGTTCCGAAGGTTCTATTGCATCTTCTGTATCATAAAGTGTATAATCTGTATGATCATCATCAGTCTCATCTGGTATCAGGGATGTTGCCGGATAACGTTTCCGGCAGGAATCGCAGAGATAATATCCCGGATACTTTTTACTGGGACGTACATCAGATCCACATCTGGGGCATTTCATATGGTACTCTCCTCTATATATTTCTCTAATTTTGCTGTATGCAAATTTAAGTGCCTATGTGGACATTATAGCATATCAAAGTAAAAAAACAAGTAAAGGTCACAGAATATTTAGAAATCCATGGAATGGATTTCTTGTTTTCCGGATAGGAAAGTGTTATGATTATCATAAGTATCGGCTTCATTTGGGTAAGAAAAATACCGATGGATAGAAGAAAGCGAGGCAGAGAACATGGATTATAAAGAGGTACTTGAAAATGCAAGAGAATCGATAGGAAATTATTGTAAAGCCTGTCCGGTATGTAATGGAAAAGCATGTGGGAAACAGATACCGGGACCGGGAGCGAAAGGTGTTGGGGACACGGCTATTCGCAATTATGAGAAATGGCAGGAGATCCGTGTAAACATGGATACCATCTGTGACGGAGGAGTAATAGATTCATCCTGTGAGCTGTTCGGACAGAAGTTTGCGTATCCGTTTTTTGCCGGTCCGGTTGGTGCAGTGAATTTACATTATAGTGAGAAATATGATGATATTTCCTATAATCAGGTTCTTGTATCTGCATGTGCGCAGAATGGAATTGCGGCATTTACCGGAGACGGAGTGAATCCGCTGGTTATGGAAGGAGCGACTGCGGCAATCAAGGAGAGCGGCGGCATGGGTGTTCCGACCATCAAACCGTGGAATCTGGAAACGATTCAGGAGAAAATGCAGTTGGCGATCGAATCAGGAACATTTGCGGTTGCCATGGATGTGGATGCTGCCGGACTTCCGTTTCTGAAAAACATGACACCGCCGGCAGGAAGCATGAACGTCAAGGAACTTGCGGAAATTGTGAATATGGCAGGCGTGCCGTTTATCGTGAAAGGTGTTATGACGGTCAAAGGAGCGCTGAAAGCAAAAGAAGCAGGAGCAGCAGCAATCGTGGTTTCCAATCACGGAGGACGTGTTCTGGATCAGTGCCCGGCGACGGCAGAAGTCCTGGAAGAAATTGCAGACGCAGTAGGAGATTCTATGAAGATTCTGGTGGACGGCGGAATCCGCTCCGGAACAGATATCTTTAAAGCACTTGCACTCGGAGCAGACGGAGTTCTGATCTGCAGACCGTTTGTTGTTTCTGTGTATGGAGGCGGGGCAGAAGGCGTGAAGACCTATATTGAAAAGCTGGGAGCTGAACTGAAAGACACGATGCAGATGTGCGGGGCACATTCTCTGAGTGAAATCACCAGAGATATGGTGCGTTACTGCTAGATAAAGGAGATACAAAAAGTTATGGGGATGAAAGTGAATGCAGAACTGCCATTGCCGGCAGATTTGAAAAATGAATATCCGTTATCGGAAAAGATCAAGGAGATCAAGGCAAAAAGAGACGCGGAGATCAGAGATATTTTTACTGGAAAATCCGATAAATTTGTTGTCATTATCGGACCTTGTTCAGCGGATAATGAAGATTCTGTCTGCGAATATGTGAATCGTCTGGCTGAAGTAAATGAAAAAGTTTCTGAAAAATTGATGATCATTCCAAGAATTTATACGAATAAACCCAGAACAACAGGAGAAGGATATAAAGGAATGCTGCATCAGCCGGATCCGGATAAGGCTCCGGATCTTCTGGCAGGGATTATCGCGATCCGAAAAATGCATATCCGTGCGATTGAAGAGACGCATCTGACCGCTGCCGATGAGATGCTGTATCCGGAAAACAGAAGTTATCTGGATGATATCTTATCTTACGAAGCAATCGGGGCCCGTTCCGTTGAGAATCAGCAGCATCGTCTGACAGCAAGCGGTATGGATATTCCCATCGGCATGAAGAACCCGACCAGTGGAGATCTGGGAGTCATGCTGAATTCCGTTGTGGCTGCACAAAGCGGACATCGCTTTATTTACCGTGGACAGGATGTGTCGACAGACGGAAATGAGCTTGCACATGTGATTCTACGAGGCGGTGTTGATAAATACGGAACCTGTATTCCGAACTATCACTATGAAGACTTGAGAAGATTGGAGAGTCTGTATTATAAGAAAGATTTGAAGAATCCGGCGGTTATCATAGATGCCAACCATTCTAACTCGAATAAACAGTACAAAGAGCAGCTGAGAATTGTAAGCGAAGTGCTGCATACACGGAAATACAATCCGGATCTTCGCGGACTGGTGAAAGGGGTTATGGTAGAGAGTTATCTGCTGGAAGGCCGCCAGGATATCTGTTCTCATATGGAATACGGAAGATCGATCACAGATCCATGTATTGGATGGGAAGATACGGAAAAATTAATTTATAAGATAGCAGAAGAATGCTAAAGAGACAGCGGGGAAGGTTTTTGGGGGGGGGGGGGGGGGGGGGGGGGGGGGGGGGGGGGGGGGGGGGGGGGGGGGGGGGGGGGGGGGGGGG
>NZ_JBQHTK010000041.1:0-23279 GCF_052065755.1 Bariatricus sp. HCP28S3_D3
CTGATTATATTATACCACATCCGGCACCTTAGAACAAGTGTTCTCTTATATTTTTTGCAATTCATCTCGCCACCTAAAGAGGTGGGAGAATTCTTGCTATATCTTGTTAAAACAGCGTTAACATCACTTTCACTACTGGAATCATCGCTTAAAACTTTATACTGTTCATAAACAAACTGTTGTTCCTTCTCTGGAAGTTTTGTATATTCCCAAATCATACGAACGACATTTCCATCCAGTTCTTCTGGAATTGGCGGCAACTGAATATATTTTTCTTTTCTCATCTTCTCAACCTCCGATAATAAATCTTCCTACCCGTCTCTTGCTTCTGTTACAAGTGCCAGGATAAATGCTCCTGCAGCCAATACTCCTGCCAGCATGAATTCAGCAACTCCCAAAAGGATATAGTTCATGAACCGGGTGCGGTACCAGATGAAGGTACACACAAGCATTGCTCCAAGAAGCAGACCAGCAAGTCCCTTTGCCACGCAGTAGAGATTCACGACTGCGCTGACACATACTCCGATAAAAGCAAGGAGCAGCCATACCGGAACGGTATTTTCTCTGTATCTTGTAAACGCTCTTTTGATATTTAAGTCCAAAGGTCTTATACATGCTATATTCCAAGATGAATGCAAAGTTTTTAATGACTGTTGCATTTTCCGCTATCGAATAGTAATTATACATACCTCTAATCTCGGCATTCACCTGTGATACTATTTCCACATCGGTCATGTGAACCATATTGCCTCTGTGGTGAGAATCCCATATTTCTTTGCCATTTTCATCATACCTAATCCTAAGTGCACAATACTCTATTAGCTTAGCTTGCCACTTATCCCTTGGAGCATATAATTTGATTCTGCCCGTATGAGTTTTCCTTAGCTGATGCTTTGAATCATACATTAGTGCTGAATTCTTGGCTGTAGTAATGTCGTAGCCTAGGAATCTGGCTTTATCTTGACTATGCGTGATTTTGGTCTTGTCTTCGGACATCTCAAGATGCAGAGTATCCTCGAGAAATACTCTGAATTTATCTTTTATAAATAAGGCAACAGAAGAGTTACTCTATCAGAAAACAAAATACAGATTAATCCTAGAGATGGAAACAATATACTCTTGACTTTTAATATTCTATTCATTTTTCTCATTTCTCTCCTATTCTTTTATTCATATAGTGTTTCAAGACAACAGTTCCGGCAGCAACCAAAATTCTTAATAATAATACCATGATAAATTCTATTGAAAATGGATTGCTCAACTTAGTTCCAAGCAAAGTAGTAGTAACAATACTGAGCAAAGAACCGCTTATTCCTGCTGTCAGATAAGTAGTGAATTTCACTCCACAAGTGCCAAAATACAGGCTCACAATGTCACCTGGCAAAAATCCAACAATTCTGGTAATAAAGCATACAAAAAAAGCATTTTCATTCTGATATCCTGTCAGTTGTTGAACCTTGGGATATCTAGTCCCAATATACTGTATAATATCCTCACCGCTGTATCTTCCAATCCAATAAGGAATCGTAATGGTTGTCGTCAGTCCAACCATACTTACCATCACAGCTATAAATGGTGTAAACAGAACTCCACTGCTCAAATATAAAATCGACAATGGGAACATAATTGTAAGGCTTTTGAGAGCAAAGAACAAAACTAAAACACACGCAGCCAAAATCATATTTTCAGGTGTATACTTCAATATCGTTTCTACAGACAAAGGTTCTTCTGATTTTCGTCCAACTTTTCTCATTCATAATTATAATCATAAAGTACTTCTTATATCTATTCGTCTATTATATTTCCATTTACTTCATCAAACACATTCTTCATTTCAAGAGTATATTTTTTACCTATTTTGCTCAATCGGTATAATATAAAAATGTCAATAATACCATTTAAAATGAAGATAATTCCTGCCATTAATGCAGCGGCTGAAACTGTATCCGGTGAAAAGAACATCATACTAATTCCAACCAGAATAATAATACATGATAGAATAACATATGATGTACAGCGCACATGAAATATGTCTTTCATGCAAACAGCCGTCTCCATACAGATTACTCCATTGATTATGATGACAATACTAAACACATAAGAAAACAACACTATTGTAATTCCCACATGTGTGATGATAAAGATTCCCAAAATACATTTCAAAATGCCTTCAAATAACGTTCCATATGTAAAATAAGTATTTCGTCGTAATTTTGAATCACAAACCAGATCAAAAATCCCACTGCACAAAATCAGAATACCTGCAATTATCGCAATTACTTTTAAGGAATCATGTGGTTTTATTATGAATAATACACCAATCAATACCGTCATGATTGCATTTGTCCACATATCCAGCTTTATTTTTTTCAACGTTTTCATATTTTACTCCTCCCAGTTTTAGTATCCTTATTATATGAGTCGATATAATTACCAAGAAATAAATCATTTGCCGATTCGATTAAACGGAGCCGCCACACCAACGCATCCACATTATTTTCAATATTTAATATTCTCTCCTGTCCAGCCATATTTAACACCCTTTCACACTCTCTGTTTTCTTCATCAGCTCGTTTGTGATACAGAGGCAGGATTGCTAGACATACTATCAAATAAAAGAACCATATTTTCAAAATACCTTTTATCATCTTTCCAAATTTTTTCATTGTTCTGCATCATTGTATCATTCGACATTTTATGCTACGATATAAAAAAACAAAAAGCGAGTTGATATATATATGAACCATACAAAATCTGCCATCATAGATGCTTTCTGGCAGTTGCTGGAAGAACGTCCCTACACCAAGATTACTGTAAGGGATATTGTAGAACGCTGCCAAGTCAACCGAAACACCTTTTACTATCATTTTCATGACATTCCTGAGCTTCTGGAAACTACAATAAAATCTGATGTAGATCAAATCATCCAGACTAACGGACATTTTGGTTCACCGACGGATTGCTTGATTCCAATTGTTGAACGTTGCTTAAAACGCAAAAAGGCCATGCTCCATATATACCGTTCTGTGAAACGAGATGTATTCCAAAACGAATTGGAAAGAATCATACTCTACACAGTAACTCAATACATACATACTGTTACCAAAGATTTGAATATTCCTTCTGAAGATAAAGCTATCCTAATACAGTACTATAAATGTTGCCTTCTTGGATACACATTAGATTGGCTGGACAAAAACATGAACTTTGACCTTTTGAAGTCAGTTACTCGTATTACTGATTTGATTGGAGATTCTTTGAAGCAGGCATTTTCTGAATTGTCCGAATCTTCAAGTATATAATACCCGAATAGATTGAGCACCGCTTCAACTTGGCGGTGCTCTTTACATTAGCGGGGCAAATATTCTCAAGATTTCCTGAAATACCCTTATTGGCAACCTTTCTATACACTCTTCTAATGTAATCTGCGTGCACTCATTCAATGTATCAAAATAATCTTTTTTTATTTGTAATACTGCCTTACTGTTATACATCCATACTCCACATTCGAAATGCAGATAGAGGCTTCTAAAATCTAAATTCGTTGTTCCTACAGTCGCTATCTGGTCATCGGAAACAAATATTTTAGAATGCATAAATCCTTTTGAATATTCATATATTTTCACACCACCATATATCAATTCCCTGTAAAATGATCGTGTAGTCAAATGAATCAAGGCCTTGTCATAAATATGAGGAGTGATAATCCGCACATCTACACCGCTTTTAGCCGCTAAGCACAATGCAGATACCATGCTGTCATCGACAATCAAATATGGCGTACAGATATAATACTTGTACTCGTCTCAAGAGCAATGCTCTAAACCATGAACGCTTCATTTGATTCCCCACTTATTCTAAATTCTTATTTTTCTACTTATCCCCATACCGAAAGCCCCTGGCCCCACATGACAGCTGATACTGAATGTCAGCGGATCGTATTTAACATCTTCCCAAGGAAACATCTCTTGGGCCATTTCCATCCATTCCTGATGTTCTTCTTTTTTTCCGAAGCTCCCTGCGACGCCCACATATATCTCATCACTATTTTTATGAAATTCATCTGCAATTGTATTCATTTCCATAAGCAGACGCTTTTTACAGCTTTTTGTTCCACGAACTTTTGCATAGGCATCTAAACGTTCTCCAGCAATTACGAGCAGTGGTTTTATACTTAATAATGTGCCCATGGCAGCTCCCGCCGGAGTAACACGTCCTCCCTTTTTCAAATATTCTAAGGTTTCCACGCCTACATAGATAATGGATTCATAAGCAGTTTGTTCTAAAGCTTCTTTTATTTCTTTTGCAGAACACCCTTTTTCTTTCAGCACCAGTGCATCCAACACAGACTGCCTCTGGGTAACAGAAATACGATGATTATCAACCACCTGTACTTTTTCTTCATAATCCTGCGCCAGGGCCTGAGCTGTCTGATAGGATCCACTGAGTCCACTGGACATTGGAATATATACAATTTCATCATATTCAGATAATAGCAGCTTATCCCACATGTCTGTCACTTCTGCCGGCGAAGGCTGTGAACTAAAAACTTCTCTGTTTTCCTCAAGGCATTGATAAAACTCCTCATGAATTAAATCAATGCCTTCATAATATGTTTTCCCTTCCAGAATCACCGGTATTGGAATGACATGGACACCTAGAATCTTTCCTTCTTGTTCAAAGATCCCACTGTTGCTGTCTGTTACAATCGCAACGTTCATCTCATAATCCTCCTGTGCCATTTTTATACTATTACAAATATTTCTTTAATTCATTGGCTTTATCCAACCTTTCCCATGGAAGATCCACATCTCCCCTTCCAAAATGTCCATAAGCAGCTGTCTGTCTGTAAATAGGTCTTCTTAAAGTCAATTCTTTGATAATACCAGCTGGGCGAAAATCAAAGTTCTCTCTTACAATCTCCGTAATTCTCTCATCTGAAAGTTTTCCTGTTCCAAACGTGTCCACCATAATTGAGGTGGGCTGTGCTACACCAATAGCATAGGAAAGCTGCACCTCACATTTTTCAGCCAACCCTGACGCTACAATGTTTTTTGCCGCATAACGGGCAGCATATGATGCAGAACGGTCCACCTTGGTACAATCCTTTCCCGAAAAAGCTCCGCCACCATGCCGCGCATATCCTCCATATGTATCTACAATAATCTTACGGCCTGTCAATCCACTGTCTCCATGCGGTCCACCTATTACAAAACGGCCTGTTGGATTGATATAGAATTTTGTATTCTCGTCCACCATTTCACCAGGCAGGATTTCATCAAACACATATTTTTTAATATCCAACTGAATCTGTTCCTGTGTTATGTCTGGATCATGCTGTGTAGAAAGCACTACGGCATCCAGTCTGAATGGTTTGTCCTTTTCATCATACTCTACAGTTACCTGGGTTTTTCCATCTGGTCTCAAATATGGAAGTATTCCATCTTTTCGTACTTTTGTCAGCTGCAAGGCCAGCTTATGTGCAAGCTCAATGGGATAGGGCATATACGTCTTAGTCTCATTCGTCGCATATCCAAACATCATTCCCTGATCCCCTGCTCCGATAGCTTCAATCTCTTCATCTGAATGTTCTTTTGCCTCGAGAGCCCTATCCACACCCATTGCTATATCTGCCGACTGCTCATCAATGGCTGTCAACACACCACAGGTTTCTGCATCAAAACCATACTCTGCATTTGTATATCCAATTTCCCTGATTGTATCTCGAACCACTTTCTGGATATCTACATATGCATTGGAAGTAATTTCTCCCATTACCATAACAAGACCTGTAGTCGTTATCGTCTCACACGCCACCCGACTCATAGGATCCTGCTTCAATAATTCATCCAGCACGGCATCTGAAATAGCATCACACATTTTATCTGGATGCCCTTCTGTGACAGACTCTGATGTAAAAAATCGTTTACTTTTGTTCATTTTTTATTTCCTTTCATTTATTTCGATTACCTGAATAAATACTTCAATGTTCAAATTTATAGTTTTTCTTTAATCTGCAATTTTCTTTTTCGCCCTGTTCTCTTTCCAAAGTTCATCTGCAACCGGCTTCCAATTCTTCGCATACTGGTCACATTTTGCACAAAGATGTTCTGCCGTTTCTGGAGATTGAAGATCTGTTGAGTGAGCACCTGATTTTTCAACCATTGCACGAAGCTTGTCAGGATTTTCCAGCATAGGACACGGACGAAGCATATTTTCATTAAATGGCTGATTATCATGGTAAGCCATCATCATCGGTGACTGCAGTGCTTCCAGAAGCGTCTTTTCCCGAATATTAGAATCTGAATAATGGATAAATACGCATGGATCGATGTCACCGTTAGCATTTATATGTAAGTAGCGATGACCACCGGCGATACATCCGCCAACATATTCTGCATCATTCTGAAAATCCAGTGCAAACAATGGCTTTGTGGCACGATAACGACGGATTTTCTCATAAACTCCGCTACGCTGCTGCGGTGTAGGCATCAACTCTGGAACAGCATCGTTTCCTACCGGCATATAATGGAAATACCATACAAAATAGGCACCCATTTCAATCAATGTATCATAGAATTCCTCTGATGTAATTGAATCATAATTAGCGCTGGTATAGCAGCAAGAGATTCCATAAATCAGTTTCTTTCTTCTGAGAAGTTCCATGGCTTTACGTACTTTCTGATATACACCAGTTCCACGTCGTCCATCAGTTGCCTCTTCAAATCCTTCCAGAGAAATGGCTGGTACAAAATTACCTACACGGAGCATTTCATCCGCAAATTCTTCGTCAATTAATGTGGAATTTGTAAAGCAGAGGAATACGCAATCCGAATGCTTTTCACAGATCCGAATCAAGTCTTTTTTACGAACCAGTGGCTCGCCGCCAGTGTAAATATAAAAATAAACGCCCAATTCTTTTCCCTGGCAGATAATATCATCAATCTCATCAAAAGTAAGATTTAATTTGTGTCCATATTCCGCCGCCCAGCATCCCGTACAGTGCAGATTGCAGGCAGATGTAGGATCCAGAAGGATAGCCCATGGAATATTACAGTTATACTTCTTTCTCAGTTCTTCTTCCTTCTTCCAGCCAACCAGACTGGCATTAATAAACAGATTCACGGCAAGTGTCTTAGTCACATTGGGAGCTACCTCTTTAAAAAGACGGCGGATATAGTGATAATAAGGATGTTCCGGATCTGTAATTGCATCCCGAATTATTTTTCTCTGAGAAATAAATTCTCCATCAGCAAATTTATCTGCCCAGTCCATCATCTTCGGCATATGCTTATCCGGATCCTTGTAAATATAATTGAATGTCTGCTCGATTCCCAGTTTCTTTAAAGTATTTGATGCGTTCATAATAGAATTCCTCCCTATAATTTTATATTTGTTAATAATAAGTTTTACTTAAACATTTTATTCTTCCCAGTCAGTATCTTCCTCGTTCTTTTCCTGTCCTTGGATTTGTTTTGAAATCTTCACCGTCTCCTTGACTGTGAGATGATTCATGAGACCTTCTGCAAAAAAACCGCATCCGATAATGACATGACTGATCTGACTTTCCTGAAACGGCTTTATTATAATTAAGATCCCAAAAGCAGCTACAATGATGGAAAGTGTCAATATCCATTTCCATATTTCAAGTCCAAATACTTTTGCGTCTTTTGCAGTCTGAACTTTTAATACAGCGTCAAGCAAAATCAACAATCCTAGTCCTGGGGAAAGATATGAACGGATACGCAAATTACATCCAAGCACTATCACTCCTAGCACTATCAGGAATATTCCACAGGCCAGATCATATTGGAAAGCCAGATCATACAAATCATCTGAAAGATATCCAATAATCTTAACAATTCCATAGGCAACTAATATGATGCCCCCTGTGATACATAGCACCAGTGGGGATATAGATGGTATTGTCATACATACGATTCCAGCTATATAGAAAGTAATTGAAATCAAAACATACCCATCTCTTGCCATACGAATCTTTTTCAATATTTTCACCTCCATTCTCTTTTTCTTGCCTAAATTCTACATACTATTTCATTCTTCTTCTATGGGCAAACGTCTTCTATATATCCAAAAACTAGGCAATCTTAACATGTTTGTCTGGATTCATTCAAAGTCCAAGATCAATAAAAGCTTCCCATTGCCGACATAAATGTCGACAACGGAAAGCTTTTCTTATTTGTTTATCATGGAAAAGAATATGATTATTTCAATTTTTTCAAACTCAAATAACATGATATTCTTTCAGCAGTTTTTCCACATCTGTGTTTTTGATAAAGTCTAAAGCCTTTTTAACAGCAATCTTTTCCTTGATTCCCAGCTTCATCTGAGTCAGTGGTTCTCCATCACGCAATTTGACAGTCGCATTCAAAAGATCCCTCACATCATATGTGCTGCACCAAACCTCCGGAACTCCACGGTCTACATTAAGCAAGGTATAAACAGCTTCCATACCGGTACGCATGGAATACTCTGTTGTAAAAATAGTATCCCTTGCGGTCTCGGCAAACTGGCCAATAAATGCAAAGTTTACTGCTCCATCAGGCACAACTTTTGGACGATCCGTATCATTACGAGGCATGAAAAAGGCATCAATATAAGGCATCATAACTGGAACTGTGTTTGCACTGTTCTCAGCCAGTTCTTCGATCTCGTTTTCCGGCACACCAATATGGTACAGCCATTCCATACAGATCTCTTTTCCTGTACAATCTCTCATTGGCTTTTTGACATAGTCACCAGGTCTGTCATTAAAGAGCGCATATACCCAAACGAGACAATGGTCTTTTGGCTGGGAACGGAACTGTGGCTGACGGTTAATCGTCCAACTCAAAAGCCAGCTGGAATCTTTTACAGATACAATACCGCCGGTGACCACTTTACCAGTAAACGGATCTCGTTTACAGATATTTGTGATATATGGAATAATTCTTTGATCAAGTGTCTCCACAGTGGCACTCATCCAGTTGCACAGCTCACTGTCATAACAGAATTTATCCGGATTTCCAAAGTCAGGGCTTTGGGCGGCAATACGTCTCCACATATCCCATCCGCCACCTGGCTTGATTTCCGGATTATATGGAGCCGGCGTATTCTGGGATCCCATTGCAGAGTTTTCCACACATCCACCATTTGTGATGAACACAAGATCATCCTCTGTGAGGTCTACGAAACGTGTTTCACCTTCCGCCTCAATTTCAATACGGGTAGCCTGCTTTCTGTTGGATGTAACATCAAACTCAACATTTACAACCTTTGTATTATAGTGGAATACGACACCGGCATTTTCCAGATATTTTACCATCGGAAGGATCATACTCTCATACTGATTATATTTTGTAAAGCGCAGAGCGGTGAAATCAGGAAGCCCTCCAATATGGTGAATATACCGCTTAATGTAACGCTTCATTTCCAATGCGCTGTGCCAGTTTTCAAACGCAAACATCGTCCGCCAGTACAGCCAGAAGTTTGAATCAAATACTTCATCGTCAAAATATTCATCAATACGTTTATCATACAATTCTTCATCCGGCGTGAAAAACAGCCTCATGATCTCCATCTGTGCTTTGTCTGAAACTGCAAATTTCTTATCTGTATGTGCATCCTGTCCCCGGTTGACAGTAGCACGGCAAAGGGAGTAATTCGGATCTTCTTTATTGAGCCAATAATACTCATCCAGTACACTGACTCCCTCAGTTTCAATAGATGGGATAGAATGGAACAAATCCCACATAACTTCAAAATGGTTATCCATTTCACGTCCGCCACGCATTACATAACCTACACCCGGATATTCAAACCCATCACAGGCACCACCAGGAATCGGATCTTTTTCAAAAATGTGTATACGTTCACCTTTCATCTGACCATCACGGACAAGGTAACATGCGGCTGAAAGTGCTGCCAGCCCTGTACCAATAATATAAGCTGACTTGTGATCTACTCCTTCTGGTTTCTTCGGATGAGCAAAAGCTTCATAGTTTCCACTTGAATAATACATAATCATACCTCCTGAATTTCAATTCGTTATATATGTTTTTCAATTACATCCTCAATATACATTGTATGATAACTACTCTCAATTAACAGAATAGCCCCATCATCGAATTCTTCGATGACAGGGCTATATTGTTGTTTTTTTCGACAAACTCCATCATTTGTTGATATTATCATATGGCTTATCAATCCGGCATTTTTCAAGCATACGAATGATATCTCCCTCTATTAAATTACTCAGTCTGAAAATCATCTTTTCCGGTGATGGTTTCATGTCCTGCCGTATCCAGTCCAGCATCATACCTACAAAAGCATACTTGTAAAAATCGGCAATAAATTTTTTATCCTCCTCCCTGACACTCATGCCTTGTGCACATTCTTCAACAACGTTAATAATCAATTGATAAACAACCCTGTACAGATATTGAATAATCTGTTCCTGACTCACATGACGGTAAACATTAAGTATAAAAGGCTTGTTTTCTTCTACGGCTTGAAAAATATTCAGAAATCCCTGTTCCCATGTATCATATGTAGTATTTCCATTTGCTGCTATGCGGGAATCCTCCTCACAGGACCATTCAATGAGGTCATAAATATCTTTGAAATGATAATAAAAAGTTGCACGGTTGACACCGCAGTCTTCTGTAATATCACTAATTGTAATTTTGGTAACCGGTTTTTTCAGTAACATCTTTTTAAGAGATGCCTCTAATGCTCTTTTTGTAATATCCGACACTTATCAATCCCTCCTATTCTGTATATCATTCCATTCGTTTGAAAAATATTATACTACCTTGCAAATTCATCATAGCGTTTTATGTATTCAATCATTCCATGAGAAATCTGAACAATTCCAATTACTG
The DNA here is from genome assembly GCF_052065755.1 of Bariatricus sp. HCP28S3_D3. NCBI lineage: Bacteria > Bacillati > Bacillota > Clostridia > Lachnospirales > Lachnospiraceae > Bariatricus > Bariatricus sp. HCP28S3_D3. The sequence goes on from NZ_JBQHTK010000041.1 coordinate 10,884, forward strand.
TAATATTGGGTTCCCAAATAACAATATGCAACTGATTCTTTCCATCTGAGGATGGTATATATAATTCCTTCATTATACTGCCTCCTTGTTTCTTATCTCTAGAAATATACTTTTAAATTTCCTATGCATTATTTCAAGTACCCTCTATTTCAGCATATCAGATATCCTCCCAACGACAATAGGCAAACACCTTTGCAATGCCCAAGAACAGGTACTCCAACAAAGTAGCTCTAATAAGTAAACTTTTTAATACATGAATTTTCATTGTAACAAATTGATCCACTCCGTTTCTAATTCCGCAAAGCCAATATTTTTGACTATTTCAACAAAATCATATTTCTACCATAGCGAGGTTTTTTCATTTCCATGTTGTATAAGGGGCTCTCTTTTCCCATATAAGTGAGAGGTTCTTTTTCTAAGAGCAAGATCCACCCGGTAATACACTATCACAATTTTTGCTCTATTGTATTTTCACCGGGTTGCAATCTTGATGGGGATTCCGGTCTTCGTTCCACTACGGTCCGCGCTAAACGCAGGTCCACTGGACCTGCAGCGCCCCCATACCCTCGATAAAGGACATCTTTGATGTCTATTGGCTTCCACATAAATGTGGGCGCAGCACTGATTACAATCGGAAGGGACAGCCGATTTTTCAGTGGTACCACTACGTGGATGCAGTAAAAACTGCAGAATATACAGAAACAAAGAAATTAATCAAGAAATATGGCACCAGGGATCCCTTTGAGATCATGGATCAGATGAACATTGTTGTCGGGGAAACTTCCAGATATAAGACACTGAAAGGATATTGTTTTATGAGCTGCAAGACGATCTATGTCATGATCAGCAGTTTCCTTTCAGAAGAAGAAAAGATGATCGTTGCCGCCCATGAATTAGGGCATATCATCCTGCATCGTTCCCAGCTGAAAATGGCTCCGATGCAAGATGATACACTCTACAATATGACGGATAATACAGAATACCAGGCCAATCTGTTTGTTGCCGATCTTCTTATTGAAGATGAAGACATTGAAGAGATGGTTCAGAACGAGGTCAGGCTTATCATATGCCGATGGAGATACAGAGTAATTTCCTGGCGAAATAATAAAGGATTAAAGCATTCTGCAATAAGAAAACTATCGATTTATCTCACCGAGGTGGAGTATTTATGTTAAAGCATATGGGCAACAGAACCTTTTATGTCAACATATCTTTCACACAAGTACTCCGATAATCACTCGGTGATATTTTATATCTTTCTTTAAATACTCGATTAAACGTTCTCTGACTTTCAAATCCACTATCCAGACAAATGTTTGTAATAGAATCACTCGTATTTTCCAAACGATGGCATGCATAGTTCAGCCTTGCATCGTTAAGATATTGATTAAAGTTTCTATGGAATGTTTTAGAAAAGAGTCTGGATAAAACATATTTGCTCACCCCCAGGTCTTTTGCCATCTCTTCCAACGAAAACCTCTTCTTGAAATTTGCTGATATATAGGAAACCGTCTGGTAAATAAGATCATTGCTCCCCACATTACTCTTTTCTACCAAATTTAATTTTCCTATGCAGCGTGCCAACACAATTTGAAGATATGCCTGTGCAACAGTAATATCCGACTGTTCTGTCTCTAAAATTGCATTTATAACCCTATATACCTCCGGTTCAACCTTTTCCGCTTTGATGATTGGGTATTCAGGAGCCATGGATTGCATGATATCTGCAAATTTGGCTATCGTAAATGGCGATGCAATCAGATAAGTCGCTTTATTTACACCGGGTGTCAGTACCTGATAGTGATGAATAACATCTGGAAATACAAAGCCTATATCTCCTTTTTCCATATGGTATAGTTCCTGTCCGACACCAAGTTCTAATGATCCACTTGTTACACAAACGATCTCCAGTGCATTATGAAGATGTGGTTCAATATGTTTTGACTTCTTATTTACCGCTATGATCTCCTCTTTTGTGTCAACATATTTTAACTGCATGAAATACTCCCCTTTGCAACATTTGTCTATATCTTCTTTCGATTTGGCAAGCAATCCTTTTACATCTATCCTATAATCAACTTGTAAATAAGGAAAGGAGGAATTGCAAATGAGCAACCTAAAAAAATATCTGAATGACCTTTTAGTATTCTACACTGAATATTTTGAGCATCCTTACCATGTATAAATACTAAAAGGACTATTTTGTGAAAACTGAATATTTTCTTAAGGCCATTTCACAAAAATGAAGTGGTCCTTTTTTTATTTTCAAAATACAGCTCTATCACTTTATATATATATATAAAGCATTGTCTCATCGAACAACGACCAGACAACGCTTTCTCCTGTCAATTCTAATTTATGTCTGATGCATCTGTTATTTCATCTGCAGCAATTCCTTTTTCTGCTTTCAGTTTTTTATTTGCATCTTCTACATTCATTTTTGAAAGTACAAACATAATCAATACATCAAAGATTAACGGAAGCCAAAGGTACATGAACTGCATCATATCAAGTGCAGACTGTGGTTGAGTTGCATTTGTTCCGACATATCCACTAAACTCAAGCATCCATCCAACAACAGCGGTTCCAATACCTCCACCGATTTTTACACCAAGAGAGGTGCAGGAGTACATCGTTCCGTCAATTCTCTTTCCCTGTGTAAGATAAGTGTATTCAGAACAAGATGCGATAACTGCATTCATATCTCCCTGCCATGGTCCCTGACCTAAGGCTGCAAGAGCTGTAAACGCCATCATCAGCGGAACACTGCCCATATATCCAGCAACAACAACAAGTGCTCTACCGATAACTGCTAAGACATAACCTCTTAAGTTCAGTTTATACATACCTTTCCACTTACCAACTAATGTCGGTGTGAAAATCAGGGCAATGATCAGTGGAATATTTACTGCCCATGCAAATTGTCCAAACAAATTCTTATTTTTCAGTACCCATGTCATGTAATAAATGCCAGCTCCAATCATGGCACCATATAACTGCTGTAAAATATATGTTCCACAAATCATCATGTAATATTTGTTTTTGACAAGAAGCTTGAATGCCTGTACCATTCCATACTTTTCATTATCATTCTTTACTTCTCCTTCGTTAAGTTCTTCCTCCGGAAGTTCCTTAACAGAAAGTGCTGAAATCGTATTTACGACAAGACCAATGATTGCATAGATAATAGCAACCGTTCTCCATGCTGCAGCATCTCCACCACATTTATCTACAAATCCAACTGTAATTGCCTGAATCAGAAGACTTGTTGAAAACGCAAAAATAAAACGGTAAGATCCCATCTGCACACGCTCTTTGCTGTTCTTTGTAATCAGTGACGTAAGTGCTGAATAAGCAATATTGTTTGCTGTATAAAACACACCATTTAACAGTGTGTAAGAGATAAAGAACCATGCATATTTAGCCGTTGTTCCCAAGCTGACCGGTACTGCAAAACAGCAGACCAGAGTAATGGCACAACCAATGTATCCGTATAGCATCCATGGTTTCGCTTTTCCCATTTTACTGTGTGTTTTGTCAATCATTGATCCAAAAAATATATCCGTAAAACCATCAAATAGTTTTGATACGGCAATCAGGGTACCTACGACACCTGCAGCAAGTCCTACTGAGTCCGTCAGATAGACCATCATGAAAGATGTCAGGAACGCATAGACTACATTACCTGCAATATCACCTGATCCATATCCAATTTTGTTATACCATTTCAAATACTTTCTTTCTTCCATCGAATTTCTTTACTCCTCATCTTCATCGCACTTAGAATCTCAATATGTCTAACCGTATGATGTCTAATTCTAATTTTTTCTCTGTTTTTGTCTGATTGCTCTGTATATCCGGACTTTACATTGCAATCAGACTATCCTTCTTTGTTTACGAGTTACATGAAACTTTATTATCCCTTTACATACGGTATCAGTGTAAACTGGAACCGGAATAATACATCATCAAATCGGTACTGATCCAATACAACCGGACCACAACTATTAGAACCAATGCCATTTAATGCGTAGTCAACGCAAAATACTACACTATCTGATTCTGTCAGTTCATAATTATGTGTTTTCTTCTCAAGTTCTTCCTGCGTATAATAAGAAGCATTGAATGAGAAGGCATTTTCCGCGGATACCACAATTCCATATCGGCTGTTATTAAGCTCTACATATTCACAATCATAATGGCTTCCATTTTCCTGTGGGCGAATATAATCCTCATGCAAATCGTCTACATTTGCCTGGTACAAGCCGTGGCTCGCAGCCTGATGTTTGTCACAATAGCTTTCCTGTGGTCCCATTCCAAAGTATCTTGCAGCTGAAAGTTTTTTATCCAGGAACATCCTCACACCAAATCTCGGAAGATCCGGGAATTCATCGTCTTTTGTTACTGCAATATCTGCATCAATCTTTCCAGCAGCTTCTATTTTCCATGTAATCGTCACATCAAGAATCTTCTGTACTGTCTCTGCCACAACGGATGCATGGCTTGTAATTTTCACACCATGCTTTCCCTGCACGACCTCTGTCGTGTAAGCTCTTGTATAAGCTTTATCATAATGGGCTTTCTTCCATTCAGACTTGATGTACATATCATTATCTGTTGGTGCCCTCCAGATATTTAATTCCATCGGGTGGTTCAGATATTCCCGACCTGCAAATTTCATCTCTGTAAAAAGTGCAGTCCGTCGGTCGATTGTATATGCGAATTCACGGCCATTGATATGAATCTGGGTATCATCTTCACTCACCTGTAATTCAGAATCCGTCACTGTTTTTTCAACCCATTTTTCTGCTAACTGGCATTTGGCATCCTTCTGGCTTACTTCGATCTCATCAAATCCAAGGATATAATCCTCTTCCAGCAGAGGCATTTCTTTTTTCAGGTGGTAAGTGAGTTTTAAATAACATTTTCCATTTTCTGGAACGTTGACCTGCAGGTTTGTTTTTCCTTCACTATGTGGTACCACAGATACTTCAGCAAGTTTTCCTTTCCCAATCAAAAGTCCATCCTGTGTCAATTCATAGCTGATTTTCACATAATCTTTCAGATTATCAAAATCCATGTAGTTATGAAGCACCAGTTCTCCGCTTTCTTTGTCATAGGAAATAACCCTTGCCGGGCGATAAACATTCTTGTATTCCAAAAGTCCTGTATGTACCGTTCTGTCCGGATATACTAATCCATCCATACAGAAGTTGCCATCATGAATTTCTTCGCCATGGTCGCCCCCATAAGCATATATAGTCTTTCCATTCTCAGCAGTTCCATGAGCAATCGCATGGTCACACCATTCCCAGACAAAGCCGCCGCATATTTTATCATTATCCTGAATCATCTGGAAGTAATCTTCAAAATCTCCAGGTCCGTTTCCCATGCTGTGACAGTACTCTACCAAAAGGAAGGGTTTGCTTCCATCTTTATCCAGATATTCCTGAATTTCGGAAAGCGCTGGGTACATCCGGCTGTACACATCCAGATTGCTGTAATCATATGTTTCATCATAATTACGGTATCTTGCACTCTCATATTGTGTGATACGGTCTGGATCAAAATTCTTTGTCCATTCCAGTGCTTTTTCAAAGTTGCAGCCATAAGCACTCTCATTTCCCATTGACCACATAACAATACAGAAACGGTTTTTGTCACGTTCCACCATGAGTTTTACGCGATCAACGATTGCCTCTTCCCATACCGGATCATCTGCAATCTTCTCATTCCATCGTTTGAACCGATTGTAATCAGTGTCTTCTTTTCTGTAGATCATAAATGGACCATGAGCTTCAATATCTGCTTCATCTATTACCATGAATCCATACTTGTCACACATTTCATAGAAAAATGGTGCGTTCGGATAGTGGCTGGAACGGATCGCATTAAAATTATGCTGCTTCATTAACGTAAGATCGGTTGTAATCTGTTCCGGATTGATTGTAAATCCAGTAACCGGATCAGAATCATGTCGATTGACACCACGGAATTTAATCTTCTGTCCATTTAAATAAATAACCTGGTCTTTAATCTCTATCTTTCTTAATGCAATGTGATCTACAATTACTTCATTCTCTGTTTCAAGAATCAGTTTATATAGATATGGATTTTCTGTATTCCAAAGTTCCGGACTTGCGATTTCTAATACAGCTGTTCCTTCTTCAGCAATACTTCCTAGTGCTACAACTGCTCCGTTTCTATCTTCAAGCGAAATTTTTACATTTAACGGAGAGTAGAATTTCATTTCGATTTCTACTTTCGCAAGCATATCCTCAATTCTTGTTTTAATATGATAATCACTGATTGCCTGTTTTGGGCGTTTCAAAATGTACACATCCCGGAAAATACCACTCATACGGAATTTGTCCTGATCTTCCAAATAGGAGCCATCACACCACTTCATTACCAACACTGCCACCGTATTCGTTCCATCCTGAAGTACATCGGTAACATCAAACTCACTGGTCATATGCGAAACCTGGCTGTATCCTATGTAAGAGCCATTGATCCATACGTAAAAGCAACTGTCTACTCCTTCAAAGTTCAAAAAAGATTTTGGCGCTTTCTCATCTCTACTGTACTCAAAAGTATGTACATAGGCTCCACACGGAATGTCCTGTGGCACATATGGTGGATCAAACGGAAATGGATACCGGATGTTTGTATACTGGTGTGTATCATATCCAGCCATCTGCCATACACTTGGAACCTGAATCTCATCAAAATTTTCTGTATCATAATTCTTCTCAAAGAAAGAATCCTGAATGTCATAGATGCTGTTAAAATACTGGAATTTCCAAGTTCCATTCAATAACTGCATACGATCTGACTCTTCTCTGTGTTCCACCAAGTTATCCATTCTTCTGGATGCCGGAATATAATAGGCTCTGGCTGGCATTGTGTTTTCGTGCAGTACGCTTAGATTTTCATAATAACGTGGTACGATCATAAATAGCTCTCCTCCAATACATATACTTTTTTGTTCTTTGTTTTCCTAAAGCAAACCTTATACTTTACTTTTTGTTTACGTTCCTTAGTTATGCTATATATAGCTTATCCTAATTCGCAAAATATGTCTATGAATTGGATTAGACAAAATATGCACTAAATGATACAATGATAAAAAGTACGAAAAGAGGTGCTGTCCTATGTATTTGAACACCGGTTATTTGAACCACTCACATATGGATTTCAAAGACAAAAGTCGTCCGCTGATTGTCGGTAGCTGTGGTACTTACCGTCTTTCCAGACATCCCAAACTTCCAACCTACCGTCCAAGGGGTCGTCTGGATTATCAGATTATATATATCACTGCTGGTTGTGGGCATTTTCATTTTGATAATGTAAATAATGAAATGATTGTTCCAGCCGGCAACATTGTACTGTACAGACCGAAAGAACTCCAAAAATATGAATATTACGGAGAAGATAAGACAGAAGTATACTGGATTCACTTCACAGGAAGCAATGTAAAAAATATCTTACGTCAATATGGGTTTCAGGATAAAGAACGTGTCTTTCAAGTTGGTACATCTAATGAATATGAACAAATTTTCAAGCGTATTATTATCGAGCTCCAACGCTGTCAGGATAATTATGAGGAAATGCTTGTCCTTTTGTTACGTCATCTTCTGATTAGCTTCCACCGAGAACTGACAAGAGAGCACATATTAAAAAATGAATACCTTGATCATGAGATGGATAATGCTGTTACCTTTTTCAGTGAAAACTACAATCAAAATATCAATATTGATGATTATGCTGCCTCACGAGGCATGAGTGTCAGCTGGTTTATCCGAAATTTCAAAAAATATACCGGTTCTACACCAATGCAATTCATTGTGGGAATCCGTATCAACAATGCTCAGATGTTACTTGAAACAACAACTTATTCCATCAATGAGATTTCTAAGATTGTCGGATATGATAACCAGCTTTATTTCAGCCGGCTTTTTCACAAGCTGAAAGGATATTCGCCAAGAGAATACCGAAAAATAAGAAATAAGTTATGAAATTTATAATGTCATAAAAACTAAATCTCAAAAAAGGATGCCACCGAATCAAAGCAGATTACGTGACATCCTCTTCTTTTTGTTATTTTATGAATTCATCAGTCTTTCGAACCAGGTATTCATAACAATGATGAACTGGCCTGCTCCTGGCCATTTTTGCAACATTTCTTCCAAAGTTTTATGATTCACATATTTCTGCACATATACCCAACAAGCAACACCACTGGCTTCTGACACAATGTCAACTATGGTTTTACGCATGACTTCTTCAAAATCAGCAATTTCTTCTTTTTGAATAACATCATAAAGTTTTGGCGCCTTATGGTCTAATTTCACGTCATTTTCATGTACAGCCTTAATCAGATTCTTAACTTTTTCTCTTGAGTTCTCCGGTACTTTCATGTACTCCCACATAAATGCTACCACATCGGACGGTGTGTCTTTTTTTAGTGGTGGTAACTGAATATAATCATTGTTTTCGCTCATTTTCATATCCTCCTCACGATATAATAAAATCAATAATACGTTCTCTTGTCATGTCCAGTACAGTATCTACGAACACTCCTGCAAACAGGATCAGATACAGAATAACACTCAGCGAAAACAGAAATGCGACCTGTACCCAATCATGGTAACAGTATGCAGTCGCTATAATCAACAAAGTGAATATAAATCCAAGGATCCCTCTGACAACCGCATAAGTCTGTACTGTCATCTTCACTGCCAGGCCGATCACAAAAAGGATCAGCCATACCGGCAGTAATAATATTTTCCCAGCAAGTTTTAAAATACACATGTGCGTCCTCCTTTCGTAAAATTCATAGCCATCGCAGTATGGCTATGTACTTGACCGGCTCATTTCCTAACCGGTCGGGCAATATTTGTTCTCAACACCCCTTGCCGAGCAAAAAGCTCACGGGAAGTCACTAAGGAACAGGTTGCTAATCTGTATCATAGGAATTTCACCTCTGCCGGGTACTCCGCCAGCTCCGTAGAGAAGTATCATTATCTTTCTGACTGTCATCGCCGTAACAGGGGCAACCTGTTACTTATACCGGGAGTTCTCGCTGTTCTGCAATGCAGAAGTCACGGCGTACCCAGAAAGGTGGCTAAAATCATCAGAATTAAAGTCTTAGTGAATGATTTATTCAGTTGTCAAAGTACAAGTGAAAGGCTTCCGCTTTCGCAGTTCGGAATTAACTCCTTCACTTGTTTGAAATGGGAGAGCGTTTTTGGGGGGTATTTTTTCAAAATTTCTTGAATAAATTTTTTGCAAATAAAAAAGCCGCCTATTTACCTCTTAATTGAGGTCAATAGACGGCGGGTAGAAATATTCATAGTTTTGGTGTATAATATGATTTCACTTTTATCGATTGTACTAATGACAAGGGAATCTGAATATTTCTAAAGATAGCACGAATTTAGAAGTATTATCGAAATTACATCTCTATAATTGAATTATCAAAGGAGATGTAGTTATGGACATAAATCAAATTAAAGAAAACAAACTGAAATTCATTTTGCAATTTTCCATCCCAAGTATTATTTCAATGCTTTTGCAGACAGCAATTACAATTACCGACGCATTTTTTACCGGAAATTATGTGGGTGAAAATGCGCTGGCGGCGATAAATTTAGGCTTGCCTATTCTGTATTTCTTTCTTGGAATAGGCCTGTGCGTCGGCGTGGGTGGGTCGGTCATATCCGGCAGACTTTTGGGGAAACAAAACAGTAAAAAAGCATCTGAAGTGTTTTCGCAAACCATGATAACATCGGCAGTTTATTGTATTGCCACATCGGTTATCATATTTGTATTGTTTACACCGATATTGTCGGTATTGCGAGCCGACGGAGAATTGTCCGTGTATTTTAACGGATACTATAAGATAATGCTGTTTACATATCCGCTTATGGTTGTGGGCACGATACTGGGAATGTTTATCCGCACGGACGGAAAGCCTCAGGTATGTATGCTTGTGGGCATTATCGGGTGTATTCTCAATGCCGTGCTTGACTATGTTTTCGTCGGTGCATTGCGCATGGGGGTAGAGGGCAGTGCGATAGCTTCTCTTATTGTTCAGGCGATAACGGTTGCCGTACAGTTCGTTTACTTTATGAAACCTGAAAGAAGTATTCACTTTACTCGGTTCGGTTTTGATAAATCAGTAAATAAAGAAACACTCATCAACGGCTCTTCTGAATTTATCGGCGAAATGGCAAGTGCAATATCTATGTTTGCGTTCAACTATGTGCTTATGAAATATGTTGGCAGTCAGGGCGTTGCCGCATTTACCATACTCGGTTTTGCCGTTTACGGCTTCAGTATGATAGCCATAGGTTTTGGTCAGGGACTCACACCGCTTGTCAGCATTTGTTGGGGTGCAAACGAACAAAAAACTGCCATGGAACTTCGCAGCGTTACAAATAAGATTTTATTGATAATCGGATTGCTTTTTGCTGTCGCTTTTTCGGTTTTCGGTAACTCCTATGCCGCAATGTTCGGTTGCAGCGATGTTGTTGCAAATATGGTGGCAAGCGGATTTCGCATTTATGCCGCAACATTTTTAGTTATGGGCTTTGACGTGATAAATTCAATGTATTTTACAGGCTGCGGAGACGCATTAAGCTCCGCAATCATATCGTCTCTTAGGGGTGTTGTTCTCCTATTGGCATTTACATTCATATTCCCGGCTCTTTGGGGTATGACAGGCGTATGGTTTGTTGCTCTTGCAACAGAGATTTTAACGGCTGTTGTTTCGTTATTCTTGATAAATAAGCAAAAGAAATTGTGTGGGGGCAGGTGATGACTGTGGAAGAAAACAGCATAGTTACAATTCAAAATTCCGTGATAAACAAAGCAATTGACTTTATTTTTGACAACATAGACAACGAAATCACTGTTGATGATGTTGCCAGGCATTGCTCATATTCTAAATATCATCTTATGAGAATGTTTAAGGAGCATACCGACGAAGCTCTGTATCAGTTTATTAAGCGCACCCGTATTGAAAGAAGCGCGTGGAGATTAAAGGTTGAAAAAGATAAAAGCATTACCGAAATCGGAGTTGATTATGGATACTCCTCGTCAAATTTTGCCACAGCCTTCAAAAGACATCTCAACATTACACCTGCAAACTTTCGCAATGTCAGTGAACAGTTGGCAGAGCAATGCTCTTTTTCGCACGGAATATCTATTGATGAATTGGTAGATACGGAAAATCTGATAACCGTTGAGGAGTTGGACAGCTTTTTTGTATTATATGAGCGTAAAAAAGGCAACTATCATAATCTGCCTGACGAATGGTGTACATTTATAAATAAATACGAGCACTTGTCATCGGCTGACACGCTGTATCTGGAATCCACAGTAGATGACCCTTCAATAACAGATGAAAACTGTTGTATGTATGAGATGTGTCAAACTATCTCGCCAAATCATCCGGCTCTTAAAGATAACCCAAATATTCTGACACACACTTTCGCAGGCGGTAAATATGCAGTGTATCATTTCAAGGGCTATCCGCAAATGCTGTATATGGTATATCAAGGCGTTTTTTGCCGATGGCTTTCAAAAACAGGCAACCACATTGACGAACGACCTGTTTTTGACATATATCGCAAAGTTGAAGAAAACGGCTATATGGAAATTGATATTTGTTTTCCGCTGAAATAATATGAGTTATATTTATACAGCCGTATTTCAAATTATTTGATGTCAATAGACGGCGGGTAGAAATTCTCATAATTATGATGTATAATTAGAAACCAAGAGAAAGACAAATCGAGATTTGTAGAGGAGTATTATGAAAAACAAAGCCTTGGTCGTGATCGACCTTCAGAATGATATTACAAAAAACTACCAAGAGATCATTGGGACTACCAATCAAGCAATTGACTGGGCGGTTGCAAACAATATGTATGTTGTGTACATTCAACACAACAATCTGTCTGCAGGAACGAGAACATTTAAGCCTGGCACTCACGGTGCTGAGTTTGTTCCTGAACTCAAGATTGTATCGGAACACATTTTTCTCAAAACAAAAAGCAATGCTTTAACGAGTGAAGAATTTGACGCTTTTATCCGGGCACACGACATCACCGAGTTTTTTATTGCTGGAGCAGATGCCACAGCCTGCGTAAAGTCCACTTGCTTCAATATGACCAAAGTCGGATATACCGTTCATGTTTTGTCTGACTGCATCACAAGCTATAATAAAAACAAACTTCCTGAGATGATGGAATATTATGCAAACAAGGGCTGCACCGTCAATGTCGTCTCGCAAAATAAAGTTCCTGTCTCCTGCACAAAAACAGCGAATTATTATATCAGTTCCATAATGATGTCTCTTTGTACGTGCCTGTAATTACGGCGCGCTTT
>NZ_JBQHTK010000042.1:0-20858 GCF_052065755.1 Bariatricus sp. HCP28S3_D3
ATTTTAAAATATTGATCCGCGCCTGGGGAGAATGTGAAAAGGAGGAAGAAATAATATGAGAAAGAAAAGAAGAATCGTAACACTGGTATTAACATTATTATTAACCTGCTCCATGTCCGCGCAGGCAGGATTTACGCCGCGGTATGACGTAGACATGCCGGAGATTCCGGATATCCACGTGGAGCTATCTGATGAAATGAAAGAAGCAGTCAATCAGGCGGCACAGAAGCAGATTGAGAAAATGATTCTGGACAAGCCGGTGGTATGGCACGCAGAATGCCGAACACATACTAACTATTCGTTTTGCACGATTACATGGTGTAAGGTCGAAGGTGCGACTTCCTACAAAGTGGAGATCACGAAACCGGATGGCACGAAAGAAACCTATAATGCGAAAGGGAACTGGCTTTACGCAAACAGCCGCTACAATAAATTTATCGAGGAAGGCATGAACGGAGCTACTGTGAGGGTACGAGCATTTGGCGAGGATGAGACTTACAGTCTGTGGTCAGATAAGGTGGACGTTTCATGCAGTGAAGAGCGTCGATAAGGGGCTGATAAAATGAGAGAGTTGAAATTTACAGTCGCAGGGCAATCCATTCAAACGGATCCGTCCTGTGATTTTTCATGCATGGTTCCAGGGACAACAGGATACTTAAAAGCGGTATTTTTTTGTAGAAAATTATATATTCGCGGAAGAACGTACACATTATTGCTGGAGGCGATAAAGATATCATGATAAGAGGAACAACCCCAACATTAGAATTTGGAATCCCATTCAGTGTTGATCTGATTGAAAAGGCATCTATTGCATTTTCTCAAAGGCATTTAATAGTCATTGAGAAAACATTGGATGAATGCGATGCGAAAGACCAGACTATTGTCATAAAGCTGACGCAGCGTGAAACATTGGAACTAAAAAGTGGAATAAAAACAGAAATTCAGGTCAGGATCAGAACGCATGATGGAACTGCACTTGCATCTGACATCATTACTGTGGACACAAACAGGATTTTGAAAGATGGTGAAATATAATGAAGATTGATATTTCATTCAGGTGTGAAGAACAGTATATCCCATTGAATTTCAATGACAATGGGAATAGATTGGGACTTACTTTTGCAAATTATCAACAGATCATTTCACATACTGTGGAAAGATATGATGGTGATTATCAGGTTATTCCAAAGGTTGAAAAGCAGGTTCTTCCAACAAATCAGAAATTCATGAATGATGATGTGGAAGTTCTTGCTATACCTTATTTCGAAGTTTCAAATGATTTTGGCGGAAATACAGTAACAATTGGATGATAAGAGGTGTAAAAAATGGCAGTAAATAAAGTTGTTTATGGTGGAAAAGTTTTAATTGATTTGACAGGTGACACTGTCACAGCAGATAAAATTCTTTCAGGATTCACTACACATGACAAAAGTGGTGCATCCATTGAAGGAACATGTGATTTTGATGTGAATTCAGGTGATGCTACTGTTGCAGTTGCTGAAATGCTTACTGGTAAAACAGCATATGCAAGAGGAACAAAGCTGACTGGAACAATGCCTAATAATGGTGCTGTCACTGGTGAAATCAGCACAAAAGATGGTGTGTACACAGTTCCACAGGGTTATCATGATGGATCAGGAACTGTTAAGATCACAAAAACAGAACAGGATAAATTGATTCCTGCAAACATCAGGGATGGTGTAACAATACTTGGTGTAGAAGGAACTATGTCAGGAAGTGAAGGTGTAAAAGCACAGTCTAAAACTGTAACACCTTCCACAGTTTCACAGACTGTTCTTCCTGATGATGGATATACACATTTGTCACAGGTCACTGTGAATGCAATTCCTTATGTTGAATCAGACAACAGTGCAGGTGGTAAAACAGTAACAATTGGTTAAAGAGGTGTAGTATATGGCAGTAAATAAAGTAGTATATGGTGCTACTGTGCTTGTAGATTTAACTGAGGACACTGTGAGTGCAAGTGACCTTGCAGAAGGTATTACGGCTCATAGTGCAAATGGTGAATTGGTGACAGGAAATCTTAAAGAAAATAACTTGTACAGTAACTCAACTACTGTTGATAAGTATATCACAGCGTCTAATAATTATGTGAAATTAAGTGGTGAAGCAAAATATGACACTATTATTAGACAGGGAACAGTATATAGTTTATTAGCTAAACAGAGTGAATTTGGTGATGCTTTAGCTTCTGATGTAGCAAAAGGTAAAACATTCACTTCTGCTAATGGTCTAAAACTCACAGGGACAATGGAATCAGGTGGAACTGTTGTTTCTGATGATAATTGTGAAGCATATCACATTACATCTGCAAGTACAGCATTAAATTTTAAACGTACAGGCGGAACAATTAAAGTTTGGGGTTATGGTTATAAATCGTCAGGAATGTATCAAAAAACAGTATATGCGTTTTGTGGTGATGGATATTATACAGGTACATCATATGGTACACCAACAAAAACTTCTGTGACATGGGGACTAAATTCTTATGGTACATTATCAGGTCTTCCAAGTGGTTTGAATGCTTTGAATGTTATTGTTACAAAAGGTGTTTAGCGTCAGAGAATCGAATATGGAAATCAGAGCGAGACCGTAGAGGTCTTATTTTTATGCGGAAAATTAAGACAGGAGAAACGAAAGTGATTAAATTTATCTCAGAAAACTGGCAGTTAATTACATTTGTATCGACCTGCATGATTTATCTCGGCAGGCAGGTTTTGGCTACAAGAAAAGGTATCCGGGCTTTGCTTCGGGCAGACCTCATCCGCTTGTACAATAAGTACCATGATGATTTAGGTTATTGTCCAATCTATGTAAAACAGAGTCTAGAGGACGAATACAGAGAATATCATGCACTAAAAGGGAATGGCGTAGGAACTAATCTGTATGAAGCGTTGATGGATTTACCAACAGAGCCAAAGAAAGGAGAATAAGCATGTTTAAAAATTGCGTACTTAAAGTATCGGTAAACACAAAAAAATGGGCGAAAGCGGCGGCGGTCCGGGCAGTAAAGACGATGGCGCAGGCAGGCATTGCCGGAATCGGAGCAGCTGCAGCTATGGGGCAGGTGGACTGGAAGTATGTAGCGTCAGCGGCAGTGCTGGCAGGAGTACTTTCTGTTCTTACCAGCGTAGCCGGAATCCCAGAGGTCGAGGGCGAGTAACATCGTCCTCTTTTTATGTGCGACGTCGCACGGAAAGGAGAAAAAGTATGGCAAAAGTATTTTTATCAGCGGGGCATGGAGGAACAGATCCGGGAGCATGTGCTTATGGCATGAAAGAGAAAGCAATCAATCTGAATGTAATGCTTGCATGTAGAAATGAACTGATCAGACATGGTGTGGAAGTTGTATGCAGCCGTGTAAAAGACGAGAATGACCCAGTTACGCAGGAAGTGAAAGAAGCGAATGCCTCTAAGGCAGATGTGGCGGTAAGCTTTCACACAAACGCTGGCGGCGGGGATGGATCGGAATCATTTTATTGGCAGGGAGATGCGAACGGACTGAAGCTCGCCCAGCTCTGTGAGAAGTACACAAAGGCACTTGGCCAGAACAGCAGAGGAGTAAAATCTGGAAATCATCTGTGGTTCATCAAGGCGACAAATATGACAGCTGTGCTTTCAGAGGTTGGATTCATTGACAATGATAAAGATAATGATATCTTTGATACAGTCGGAGAACAGCAAGCATTTGGCGTAGCTTACGCAAAAGCGATTCTGGAATACCTCGGAATCGCGTATAAAGAACAGAAAACGGCCAAACAGATTCCCGGAAATGCGAAGAACAGCAATCAGCTCTGGTACCGCGCGCACTGTCAGAACCTTGGCTGGCTGAATCCGGTGCATGATGGCCAGACTGCAGGCACAACCGGATTTTCTACCAGACTGGAAGCACTGTTGATCGATCTGAGAACAATCCGTGAGAAATATCCGGATGCGAAATTGTCCGGTGATTTCCATGTGCAGAATATCGGAACGGTACACCTTGATAATATCGAACCGGATACTCTGATTGGAACGATCGGGAAGTCCTTAAGACTGGAAGCATTCAGATTGCACCTGGAAGGCGTACCGGATAAGAAGCTCTACTACGAAGCCCACGTCCAGGATATCGGCTGGCAGGGCGTAAGAAAAGATGGCGAGATGGCAGGAACGACCGGACAGTCTAAACGAATTGAAGCGGTACGAATCTGGTTGGAATAGCTGCATAGTAGATAGGAAATAAAAAATGGAGAAAGGGGAGCATGTGCGACTGCTTCCCCTAACTCCAATTCCGCTCTCTTTTAGTTACTGAATCGATCTGTACAACATAGCTATCTTGTAATTGTAGTGTAGCACAAATGTTGCGATATGTGACATTTTCGATAAAAATAGATGTGTTTCGATAAAGTTCGATGATACGTATTGTGTTAGCTACATATCTAAAAAAAAGGGGGGGGGGAAAGGTGATTTTTATTGCATTTATATGTTAAAATACATACATGTACGAGTACTATAAATGCCTTATTTACGCTATATGTAATCACATAGAGTATATGTTAGATGAAGGTCTGCGGCATGAAAAAAACCTCGTAAATACGGGGTTTTTTCTATTTCGTGTTGCATGGCGTGTTGCATAGTTCCGAAAAATGGTCCAGTGAACCATTTCTGAGTTTTAATATTTCTTGCGGGCATTCAGAATAAAGATTATCTAACAGTAGAGCTTATAGATAGGTTGGAAAAATTGATTATGCAATGATATAATCACTTACGGTTTAATACATTTATTACCAAATTGACATAATATCAAGGAGAACATGATGAAACGCAAAGCCTTCAAAACAGCCCTTCCCTATACAGTCCCAATTTTCGCCGGTTCGACAGAATTTGTAGCGGTGAATCTGCTGCTTGGCGCTTTTAATCCGATTCAGGCATTTTTTACCATTTATACTATTTCCGGCTGACAAACCGGCTCCAAAGTATATCAAGTATTTTGGAAATGTATTATCGGCAGCAGTCTTTGGAATGTTAGTTGTGTATTGCCTGAAAAGTGTAAAAATGTCCGACTAATTTTATATAGTCTTGACGAATTTGTGTTAGTGTGATATAACTTAATTGAAAAAAATTATCATTCATTTTATATAGAAAGTGGGGGTGTTTTTAATGACACTAAAGAATCTGAAGATCGGTGAGAGTGCTGTCATTACGAAAGTGGGCGGAGAAGGCGCACTGAGACAGCACTTTCTGGATATGGGTGTGATTCCCGGAGCGGAAGTGACTGTCGTGAAGTTTGCGCCCATGGGCGATCCGATGGAACTACAGATTCATGGGTATGAGCTGACTCTTCGCCTGGCGGATGCAGACCAGATCGATATTCAGCCGATCAAGGAGCGGACGAACCAGCACAGCCGGATTGAGAAGATATATCCTTCCGAGCATCCGGGACTTGGAGAAGACGGAAAATATCATGCCAAAGGGGATGGAGATCCGCTTCCTGAGGATACCTTACTTACATATGCACTTGTGGGAAACCAGAACTGTGGAAAGACGACCTTATTCAACCAGCTTACGGGAGCCAATCAGCATGTGGGAAATTTTCCGGGAGTTACGGTAGACCGTAAGGATGGTCCGATCAAAGGGCATCCGAATACAAGAGTGACAGATCTTCCGGGGATTTACTCGATGTCCCCATACACCAGCGAGGAAATTGTCTCCAGAAATTTTGTGCTTGCTGATAATCCGAAAGCAATCATTAATATTGTGGATGCTACGAATATTGAACGGAATCTATATCTTACCATGCAGCTGCTGGAAATGCATATTCCAATGGTTATTGCCCTGAATATGATGGATGAAGTGATGAATAATAATGGCGCCATTGATATTAATGGAATGGAAGCGTTGCTGGGGGTGCCGGTAATCCCGATTTCAGCGGCTAAAAATGAAGGGGTGCGGGAACTGATTGAACATGCGGTGCATATTGCAAAATATCAGGAACGTCCGCAGAAACAGGATTTCTGCAGCAAGGATGACCATGGCGGAGCGATTCATCGTGCGATTCATGCTGTTGAATCAATCATTGAGGATCACACGGAAAGAGCCGGGTTGCCGCTTCGCTTCTCGGCAACGAAAGTCATCGAGGGAGATTCTCTGATTCTGGAACAGCTTCAGCTGGATCAGAACGAGATGGATATGATCGAGCATATCGTGGTACAGATGGAAAAAGAGGGAGGCATGGATCGAAGTGCTGCCATTGCGGATATGCGTTTTGATTTCATTGAGTATGTATGCGAACGTACTGTAAAGAAACCGAAAGAAAGCAAGGAACGTTTACGTTCGGAAAAAATCGACCGTATCCTTACGGGAAAATGGACAGCGATTCCATGCTTTGTCGCAATCATGGGAGCGGTATTCTTTCTGACATTCAATGTGATCGGGGCCTTTTTGCAAGGGCTTCTGGAATCCGGGATTGAGGCACTGACCGCAGCAGTGGATCAGTGGATGACGGCAGCTCATGTGAATCATGCACTCCATGGGCTTGTGATTGATGGTATTTTCGGTGGCGTTGGAAGTGTTCTTAGTTTTCTGCCGATTGTTGTTACGTTGTTCTTCTTTCTTTCCATTATGGAAGACAGTGGTTATGTGGCCAGAGTTGCATTTTTCATGGATAAACTTCTGCGCAAGATCGGCCTTTCAGGACGAAGCATTGTGCCAATGCTGATTGGATTTGGATGTACGGTTCCGGCGGTCATGGCGACCAGAACACTCCCGAGTAAGCGGGACCGAAAAATGACGATTTTCCTGACTCCGTTTATGAGTTGTACAGCAAAGCTGCCGATTTATGTGTTCTTCGTGAGCGCGTTTTTCCCAGGGAAAGGTGGCTTTATTATGACGGGGCTCTATCTTCTTGGAATCGCGGTCGGGATACTGGTTGCGCTTCTATTTAAGAATACGTTATTCAAAGGAGAAGCGGTTCCTTTTGTTATGGAGCTTCCGAATTATCGAATGCCCGGCGTGAAAAATGTGGCACAGCTTTTGTGGGAAAAGGCAAAAGATTTTTTAAGCAAAGCGTTTAGCGTAATCTTGATTGCAACAATCGTGGTATGGTTCCTGCAGAGCTTTGACCTGCATCTGAACATGGTGGCGGATTCTTCTGATAGCCTGATGGCGATGATTTCCGGATGGATTGCTCCGGTACTTGCTCCGCTCGGACTTGGCGACTGGAGGATCGTAACATCTCTGATCAGTGGATTTATGGCCAAGGAGAGTGTAGTGTCTACTATGGAAATCCTGTTTGGCAGCAGTATTCAGACTGCAATCTCGACCGTTTCCGCAGCAACGATGCTGGTGTTTTCTCTTTTATATACACCTTGTGTTGCTGCCATTGCTTCCATCAAGCGGGAGTTGGGCGCAAAATGGGCGGTCGGCGTTGTCTTCTGGCAGTGCGCGGTTGCCTGGATTGCAGCATTTATTGCAAGATTTATCTGTATTGCAGTCGGGATGTAAAGTGGATGATCTGTATCAAGGATGGTATGTAAAACAGGAGGTTTGAAATGAATATTGCAGATATAATCGTTATTCTTTTGGTAGTGGTCATTGTGGGCGGTGCGGTCGCGATCCTGAGAAGAAATAAGAAAAATGGGAAAAGCTGCTGTGGATGTGACTGCGGACACTGCAGCCAGAGCTGTGGGAAAAAGGATAAATAAGGCGGAGTTTGAATTCACTTGGAGAGAATCCAAGTGAATTTTTTAAATTTGCTATAACGATAGAGACTGTGTTAATATAGAAAAAAACATATGGAGAAATGGTATGGAAGAAAAAATCTATTTTGACAACGGCAGTACTTCATGGCCAAAGGCTCCGGGAGTACAGGAAGCAGTTTCGGAGCTCTTGAAAAATGGAGCATTTAATATCAACCGGGGAAATTATGCAGGGGCGTATGAAGTGGAAAGTGTTGTACTGGAGACAAGGGATCAGCTTGTACAGTTGTTCCATGGAACCGATTCAAGAAATGTGATTTTTACGCCGGGAATCACCTATTCGCTGAATTATTTTATCAAGGGATTTTTAAAAAACGGAGATCATGTTCTGGTAAGCGGTCTGGAACATAATGCTGTGATGCGTCCGCTGGAACAGATGAAATTGGCAGGTGTGGACTACGATATTGTTCCGGTGGATGAAGAAGGAAATCTTGATCCGGAAGATTTGAGAGAACGGATCCGGATAAATACGAAGGCAGTTATCATGACGCACGCATCGAATGTGTGCGGAACGGTTGTGCCGATTCGTGAGATTGGAAGTATCTGCAAAGAGTATGGATTATTCTTTGCAGTAGATACGGCACAGAGTGCCGGGACGCTTCCGGTAGACATGCAGGAGTGTCAGGTTGATTTTCTGGCATTTACGGCGCACAAAGGATTACTGGGACCGCAGGGGATCGGAGGATTTCTCATATCCGAACGGCTGGATAAGAAAATGGAGCCGTATATTGCCGGAGGAACCGGAAGTCAGTCCGATTCCCTTCTGATGCCGGATTATCTGCCGGATAAATATGAGAGTGGAACCATGAATCTGCCCGGAATCATAGGGCTTCATGCGTCACTTGACTATATCCGGGAGCAGGGACTGAAAGCGATTCATGATAAAAAGATGGAACTGACGGAATATTTACTGAACGAAGTCAAAAGGATTCCACAGGTGCGCATTGTAGGAAGAAAAGATGTGCAAGACAGAGTGGCGGTTGTCTCGCTGGATTTCCTGACAATCGATAATGCGGTTGCGGCATTTGAACTGGAACAGGAATGCGGTGTGATGACAAGAGTCGGGCTCCACTGTGCGCCGGCAGCTCATCAGTCTCTCCATACCTTTCCGCAGGGAACGGTCCGATTTGCATTTAGTGCCAGCAATACGTTTTCGGAAATTGATCGTTGTGTAGAAGGTATCCTAAAAATCTTATAAAGTGACACATATAGATGATAACTATATATAGTGATGTGCATTATAAATATCAATGGATAAATCAGGGAATGAAATTGCCTGTACTCCCAAAAAATGATACTCTATAGTTAGAGTTTTATTGAGAAATAATTTTATTAAGGAGGACAAGCAAAATGGCTGATAATCGCAAAATGTGGGAAGAACTGGGGATGAATCTGGAACTGCATGACCAGTTGTGTGCGGTACTTCCACAGGCATTCGGGGATGTGTTTTTATCACAGGAGAACAGACCGGAGGGAATGGATTACTATAACATGGTTGTAGCGGATATTCACGGAATCAGACCGGCGGAACTGATTGAGCATCAGAAAAAGGGCGGGAAAGTATTCGGAACTTTCTGTATCTATGTTCCGGATGAGATTATTTTCGCAGCGGATGCAATTGCAACAGGACTGTGTGGGGGATCTCAGTTCTGGGTACCGGGAGGCGAACGAGTGCTTCCGACCAATACCTGTCCGCTGATCAAAGCATCTGTTGGAGCAAGACTGGATCGTACCTGTCCATTCTTCCGAATCGCAGATATGTATATCGGGGAGACAACCTGCGACGGTAAGAAAAAGGCTTGGGAAATTCTTTCTGAAGACGTTCCGGTATATGTTATGGATCTTCCGCAGATGAAGCGGGCAAAAGATGTCAAAGCATGGGCAGAAGAAATTACGGCTCTGAAAGACAAGGTAGAAGAATTTACCGGAAATAAAGTAACGGCTGAAAAACTGGCTGATAGCATTAAGCTGATCAATAACAAGAGAAAAGCACTCGCAAGACTGTATGAATGCCGTAAGAGCGAGACACTTCCGATCAGCGGTACAGATGCGCTTGTGATTTCCCAGATTGCTTTCTATGATGATCCGGCAAGATTTACCCAGATGACGAATAAGCTCTGTGATGAGCTTGAACAGCGTATCAAGGATGGTGTCAGCGTCGTTCCCGCAGGTACGAAACGTATCATGCTGACTGGAACACCGCTTGCAATTCCGAACTGGAAGCTTCATAATATCGTAGAGACAAGCGGAGCGGTTGTGGTATGTGAAGAAATGTGTACGGGAACACGCTACTTCGAGAACTATGTGGATGAGACAAAAGAAACGCTGGAAGACCAGATCATGGCTCTTTCTGAGCGGTATATGAATATCAACTGTGCTTGCTTCACGCCGAATCACGCAAGAATTGATGACATTTTACGTCTTGCGAAAGAGTACAAGGTTGACGGTATCATTGATGTGAATCTGAAATTCTGTAATCTGTACGATACAGAAGGCTACTTTGTAGAACGTGCGATGAAAGAAGCAGGTATTCCGGTTCTTGGAATTGAGACAGATTATACAGACAGTGATGCACAGCAGCTTCGTACCAGAGTCAGTGCATTTGTGGAAATGCTGAATAATTAAAAAATGTGAGGAACATAGAGCTATGCAGAAAATACAGCATTATGTATTGTTTCCCAATCATGATAATGGAATGCGTCTCTATAAAGAATTAAAAAAACTGGGGGTTTGGGCAGTGATTGCTCCGACCCCCAGAAGTGCGAGTAAATGCTGCGGTATTTCACTAATGGTGAAAGAAGAAGATCTTGAGGTGATCCGGCAGTGTATTCGTGAACATGATATAGAGATCTTGAAAATCACCGAAGTGGAAATGGATCTGAATCCACACAGAGATCAATATTGTTAGAAGAGGTAGGAATATGAATTACGTTGGAATAGATATCGGATCCACAGCATCCAAAGTTGCTGTGATCGGGGATAAGGAGCTTCAATTTGTACTGCCTACAGGATGGAGCAGCAAGGAGACCACCTTACTTATCAAGGAGAAACTTCTTGCAGAAGGAGTGGATGTCATGTCTGATGAGACAAAAGTTGCAGCGACCGGATATGGAAGAATTGCTGTAGATTTTGCAGATTATGTGATTACCGAAATAACATGTCATGCAAGAGGCGGAAGACAGATGGCAGGAGATAATTGTACGATTATTGATGTGGGCGGACAGGATACCAAAGTAATCCTGGTCGAGAACGGAACCGTGCAGGATTTCCTGATGAATGATAAATGTTCCGCCGGGACCGGAAAGTTTTTGGAAATTATGGCAAATCGTCTCGGAATCACGCTTCAGGAGCTTTTTGATATGGCTGAAAGCGGAACAGTCTTACCAATCAGTTCTCTTTGCACCGTATTTGCAGAGTCCGAAGTCATCAATTATATCGGTGTCGGGAAAAATCGTGAAGATATTGCGGCGGGGGTCGTTGATTCCGTAGCATCTAAGGTGGCACAGTTGAGCCAGAAGAAGGCACTGTCAGATAAGATTATTCTGACAGGAGGGTTGAGTCACAGTACATATTTTACCAGAATCCTTTCTGCGAAAATCAGAAAGACGGTGGAACCTACCGAAAACGGACGATATGCCGGCGCGCTGGGGGCAGCATTACTGGCGAAGGAGAAGAAGAATAAATAGTAGCAAAGGAATATAAGGTGAGCGCAAAGAGCAGGAGCAAGGGGATACTCATCAGTACCCTTGCTCCTGCTTTCCCTTCTGTAAGATATTTCTATTTCCGGAGTCTTTATATTTTTTGCAGAATATGATATGTTAAGCTCGATAGGTTCAGACAATTACCGGTTGTCCGATAAAAAGGGAAACAGGTGCAAATCCTGTACAAACTCGTCACTGTGAGCGGGGAGTGCAAGGCCATTTATGTCACTGAGCAATTGGGAAGGCGGCTTTGGATTAAGATCCGTAAGCCAGGAGACCTGCCTATTGAAAAACGGAGTGGGGAAGGACCCACAGATCACGAGTAACTGGTCGCAACCGATCATAATGGAGCTGTTTCGCTGGTTGGCACCCTGGTTCTGTCAGGATGTTCCGGAAAAAGCGATGAAAATGCGGAAACAACAGTAGAAAACGACGAGGAAGAAAGTACAGAAAACGAGGATCAGAAGGCTGCGGATGAGGTGGCAGCGCTGAATTGATGCAATCTACATACAGCAAAGAACGGATGAGACGGATGAACAGTGTAAGAAGAGCCTTTACCGCGCAGATCATTATCAATCATATTCAGGCCAGAGACGGAGAATGCATTGATAATATGGATCAGGCACTGGAGCGCACTGTCGCAAATGGTGTAAAGAATCTGGTCGTTCAGCCGACACACCTCGCAGATCTTGGAGGAATCGCTAAGATTCGGGAAATTTATATTGCACATACTGCAACTGCGATCGGTCAGTAAACAGATGATCCTGCAACAGAAATGAGAAAAATAATCAATACGAGAATATGGATTGACAATGGGAACAGAAACAGATAATATATAAATAGTTAGTAAAAGCTAACTTAAATGTTTATATCCGTACTGAATGGCTATACAAATTAAGACAAAGAAACGCCTACATGGCGTTTTCTTTAAAACCCGATGTTAGGCAAAGCTAACAAAAGAAAGGAGATACATAAAATGAGCGTAGTGATTATCGGAGGAAATGAATGCATGGTTCGTCAGTACAAGGATCTATGCCAGGAATATCAGTGTGATGCGAAAGTATTTCCAAAACAGAAAAGCAGTTTGAAAGGAATCGGATGTCCCGATCTGATGGTATTATTTACCAGCACAGTATCACACAAAATGGTGCGAAATGCGTTGAATGAAACAAAAGGACTTGATGTAAAGGTGGTGCGGTCACATACCAGTTCTATGTCGGCGCTCAATAATATTTTAGATGATAATATCAAACAGGAGGAAGCAGTATGTCTGATGAAATGATTGTCCGTCATTGTTCACCCACATTGGCAGGGTTAAAGACCGGCAACTTGTTCAACTGTCCGTGTTCGGATAAAAAAGAGTTGATTCTGGCAGTGCGATCATTGAACAAACGACTTGCACCGAAGGGAATACGGGTGATCCCGATTCAGGTATGTGAACAGCGGGTACTGATCTACCTTTATCGTCCTGACAAATTGGAAAATGATCTGGCTGTAGAAGAGGCAGGGGAAATTCTGAGAGCATGTGGATATTCCACCGGGGACTGTGACAAATGTGTGGTACGGTTAAGCAGACGTTTGCAGGAGTCGGGGGATTTCCCGCATGAAATCGGACTGTTTCTGGGATATCCGCCCGAGGATGTGCGTGGATTTAACGAAAATCATGCCGAAGGTTATAAATTTGTAGGATGCTGGAAAGTATATGGAGATGAAAAAAGTGCAAAAAAACAATTTGCACGCTATAAAAAATGTACAGACGTATATTGCTCTCAATGGGCAAACGGCAAAAGTATTGAACGGCTCACAGTAGCTGTTTGATGATAGAAACTAAGAAAGGTTGGTATACAATATGAGTAAAATTGCAGTTGTTTTTTGGAGTGGAACCGGCAATACCGAACAGATGGCATACGCCGTAATGGAAGGAATTAAGGAAAAAGCAGCAGAAGCCGCATTATTTGCAGCGTCGGAGTTTGGTGCTTCTATGGTAAAGCAATATGATGCGATTGCATTCGGGTGCCCGGCTATGGGAGCGGAGGTGTTGGAGGAAACAGAATTCCAGCCGATGTGGGATGCCTGCGAAGGAGCACTTGGTGGGAAAAAAGTTGCTTTATTCGGTTCTTACGGATGGGGCGACGGTGAATGGATGCGAAGTTGGGAAGATGCCTGCGGCAGCGCCGGAGCAGTGCTTGCATGCGAGAGTGTGATTTGCAATGAAGCACCGAATGAGGAAGCTTTGGAGGCCTGCAGAGCATTAGGGGGAGCGCTTTGCTAAATCGCCAATCGGAAGTAATGTATGGATGTATAGGCTAGAAAAACGCCGAGGTATGAAAATGGCTATCATGCTTCGGTGTTTTTCTTTTTATTGGGTTGCCTGTATAGTGTTGATGAATAGCGAAAATGACTGAATGGAAATGGCAAACATATTGAATAGTACCGGTGGATAGGAAAAGAATGGTACAACCGGATTTAGTGCAAAAAAGAGAAGAATAGAATAAGTACAGAATTTGACTTGACAATAAAAGAACTACACCATATAATTACCAATGGTAACTAATAGCGGCAATAAAGAGAGGGTTTATGGAAACTGAAAAAATAAAAAGAATGATGGATGCCTGTTATATGGCAAAAAGAATCCGGGATATGCTTCCTGAATTACCGGATGGGGTAGCACCTTCTTATATCCAGTTTTTGGATACGATTCATAAACTGGAAGCTCAAAATAGAAAAGTGAAAATTTCGGATGTCAGCGAGGAACTGAACCTTCCGAGACCGGGAGTTACCAGAACGGTTAAGGAAATGGTGGCAAAAGGTTATCTTGCTAAATCTTCATCGGAAGAAGATGGACGTATCACTTATATTTCTATTACAGAAGAAGGAGAAAAACTGTCTGATAAATACGATAGAAGGTATTATAGTGAACTGTCGAAGTATTTAGACCATATTTCAGAAGAAGAGGCTGATTGTATGATTTCTACTATAAAGAAATTGTATCAGGTTATGTGTGAAAGGAGGATTCATCTTGAATAATTCCAATTCGGATTTTACGCAGGGGAGTATTATTAAAAAATTAATCACTTTTATGATACCGATACTGGGAGCACTTATTTTACAAGCGGCTTACGGGGCGGTAGACTTGATGGTGGTGGGGAGGTTCGGGACTACTTCGGGGCTTTCAGCAGTATCTACAGGAAGTCAGGTGCTGAATCTTGTTACGTTTATTATTGTACAGCTTGCGATGGGAATTACTGTTCTAATCGCAAGGTTCATAGGCGAAAAGAAAGAGGAGCAGATCGGCTCTTTGGTCGGAGGAGCAACAATCGTATTTGCTATTATATCAGCAGTGCTTTTTGTTCTAATGGTATGCTTCTCGCGTCCGATTTCATTGCTTATGCAGGCGCCTGAGGAGGCAATTGGATTAACTTCTGTGTATGTGCGTATCTGTGGGGCGGGTATATTTTTTATTGTTGCTTATAATGTTCTGGCTGCAATTTTCAGAGGACTTGGAGACAGCAGATCACCTTTGATTTTTGTGGCAGTAGCATGTGTGGTTAATGTTATAGGTGACCTGGTACTGGTGGCAGGATTTCATCTGGATGCTGCGGGTGCAGCGATTGCAACGGTTTCTGCACAGGCGATCAGTGTTGTTTTTGCATTGTTCCTGCTTGTTAAAAAGGAACTGCCATTTAAGATTTCGAAAGAAGATTTTTGTGTAAACAGTCAATGCAGGCGGGCACTTAAGATCGGATTTCCGCTTGCACTTCAGGAGTGTCTCACACAGATGTCATTTCTTGCTCTTTGTGCATTTGTCAACAGACTGGGCTTAGAGGCGTCTTCAGGATATGGCGTAGCATGCAAGATTGTAAATTTTGCATTGCTGATACCAAGTTCGCTGATGCAGTCGATGGCATCTTTTGTTTCGCAGAATGTGGGTGCAGGGAATGAAAAACGTGCCAAAAAAGCAATGTTTACAGGCATTGGCATCGGTTTGACAATCGGTTGTTTCGTATTTATATTCATACTGTTTAGGGGAGACCTTTTGACCGGAATCTTTACCACGGACGCGGCGGTCGTTCAAAATGGGTTTGACTATTTAAAAGGATTTGCTTTGGAAACGATAGTCACTGCGATTCTGTTCAGCATGGTAGGCTATTTCAATGGGCATGACAAAACGCTTTGGGTGATGATACAGGGGTTAGTGCAGACACTGCTTGTACGTCTTCCGTTGGCATATTATATGAGTATTCAGCCCAACGCAAGCTTAACAAAAATCGGTTTTGCCGCACCGGCTGCTACTATGTTTGGAATTGTTCTAAATGTAATATTCTATTTTGGGATGCATAAGAATGAGAATAGTAAATAAGGAGATAAATGAACATATAAAACCCTCTTCGTATATTCGATTATTTCTTACCGAATAACGGAGAGGGGGCTGCCTGTATTATGTGATTGTGAGAATCATGATAGCTTTTCAATCAGGACGGTTTTCCCTTCAAATGCAAAGCCATATTTGCGGATCCGCTCTGCCGGGATCCCTTTGGCGATCAGAGCCTCTGCGTATTGTTTTTCTTCAATCTGCAGCAAAGCATTTTGCGCAGTATCCTGCAACGATTTTTCCCTTTGCGGATTTCTTACTTTGAATTCAATGATAATCGCATCGGATTCATCCGTTTTGAGTTCCAGAAGGACATCATATCTGCCAAATCCACTTTCACGATTAGAAGTAATTGTGTATTGATCAGCTAAATCCACCATCAGTCCTAACACAAAGCCGTGATAGAAACGTTCGGGTTCGGATTTCCTTGCAGGATGTTTTCCGGTATCAAAGGCGCTGAAAGTAATGAGCGCAACCTGATTCATGTAATGGTTCATGGCTTCGATATCATCTAACAGCATTGCTTTTACAAAATCATTGTAACTGCTGTCCGATTCGGCAAACCATCCATGTACCATGTTGGTAAACATGATATAGGATTCTTTGTTGGTTAAGGCCAGATCGTAATACATTTGTCCGGTAGATTCCCTGAATTCGGTATCTGTAACCTTTAAGTAGCCGCTTGCCAATAAGAGGCTCCATATAGCACTTTCTTTCATAGAAAGCTGATTATACACAATCTGTTCATCGATGCTCTCTCTTATCGTTTCCCCATGCAATAACTGTTCAAATTTCTGTTTTATAGTTTTGCTTCCCTCACGAATCAGTTTTTCAATCAGAGCATTGGAACTTGTGTTTGCCCAGAAAGGACGCAATTTCAGGGTATCCAGGTAATTAATGATAGACCAGGGATTGTAAATGTCGGATACATTTCCAAAAGTGAATCCATCATACCATTGTTTGACTTCTGGCATTTTATCAGTTAATCCATACTCTTTTAATGCAGAAAAGACCTCTTCTTCTGTGAAACCAAAGCAGTCGGCATATTCATCTGAAGTGGCAGTAATTACTTTCAGATTGTTTAAATCTGAAAAAATCGATTCACGGCTGATTCTGGTTATGCCTGTCATGACTGCACGTTCCAGATAGGGATTGGTTTTAAAGGTGGCATTAAACATGCTTCTCATATAATCAGTTAAGTTATTCCAATAATCGTTAACATAAGCCTCTTGCATTGGAGTATCGTATTCGTCAAGAAGAATAATCACTTTCCAGAAGAAATCTGTTTTTATTATACAAATCTGTTATAATCTGACCTAATCTGCGCTTTGTTGCGCGAAAAGTGGACTCTTTTACATTTGCAAATGTAAGATATATAACCGGGTAACTTCCTTGAAGAGCTTGAAAATCTTTGTCCTTCCAAATGGCTAAATTAGCAAATAATGCTGATTTTTCAGCATAATCTACGGAGAAAAATTGCTCTGTCATACTCATCGTGAGGGTTTTCCCAAATCGCCTGGGACGGGTAATCAAAGTCACTTTATCACCACTATTCCACCATTCCTTGATGAAATGTGTTTTATCAATATAGAAAAAGTTCTGTGATATTAATTCGTCAAATTCCTGATAACCTATGGAGACTGTTC
This sequence comes from Bariatricus sp. HCP28S3_D3, assembly GCF_052065755.1. Classification (NCBI taxonomy): domain Bacteria; kingdom Bacillati; phylum Bacillota; class Clostridia; order Lachnospirales; family Lachnospiraceae; genus Bariatricus; species Bariatricus sp. HCP28S3_D3. The sequence continues at coordinate 17,477 of NZ_JBQHTK010000042.1, forward strand.
TTGCCATATTTCCCCTCCTTTTGGGTTCATATTATAGATACACTTTCATTATATCTGTGATTCATCTAAACAACAACCCCTAAATGGATTGACCAAGGGGACAGGTTCCGTGACTCATTTATGAGTCACGGAACCTGTCCCCGTATGACACAAAAACTGTTTTATCTCTTCCGGCTGCAGCAGTGCATAGACACTTCCCTGGAAGGAAGCGGCAATTTCCAGTTCACCATAGCTGCTGGATTCGAAATCACAGTATCCGTCGAAGGCATCCTGAAGGAGAAGCCGGAGTTCCTGGCCGTCGTCACTGCTCATGTAGTCTTTCAGCATCATGCAGCAGGTATGGATATTTTCATAGTATTTCCGATAATCGGGATGAAATTCTAGCATCCAATGACTGGCGGAAAATGCAAATCCCATACGTGGCATGTTGCGACGCGGATGGAAATGTGACAGAGGAATCGTTGAAAGCGGCAAAGGAAGCGGCTGCAAAGCATGAAATAGCTGTGGTCGTTGCAGGACTTCCGGATGCTTATGAATCGGAGGCTCTTGACCGGGAGAATATGATGCTTCCTAAGGGGCATAACCGAATGATCGAAGCGGTTTCTTCCGTAAATGACAATACGGTCGTCCTTCTTCTTGGCGGGAGTGCCATGGAGATTCCGTGGGAAGAAAAAGTGAAAGCAATTCTGTACATGGGACTCCCCGGTCAGGCAGGAGGAGAGGCGGCATATAATCTGCTGACGGGAAAAGCAGTTCCGTCCGGAAAATTGACAGAAACCTGGCCGCTGTCCTATCAGGATGTGGCTTCAAGGGAGACGTTTGAAAAGAAAAATGTAGAATACCGGGAAGGTATCTATGTGGGATACCGCTATTATGACAAGGCAGATAAAGAGGTACGCTATCCATTTGGATATGGACTTTCTTATACCACATTTGCCTACAGTGATATGAAGATTCAAGAGCAGCAGGTGTCTGTTACAATCAAAAATACCGGAGCGATAGCCGGAGCGGAGGTCGTACAGCTTTATATTGCTCCACCGGAAGAGGGAATTTTCAGACCGAAGAAAGAACTGAAAGGGTTTGCTCGCGTAGAATTACAGCCGGGTGAAGCACAAACAGTATGCTTTACATTGGATGAGAGAAGCTTTGCCATCTGGAATCAAGGGTGGAGGATTCCGGAAGGTGACTATGTGGTGATGATTGGCTCTTCAAGCAGAAATCTTTTACTTACGCAAACAGTGAAAGTGAGCGGGGAGAACATCGAAGCTCCGGCATGGCAAAAAGGAAGCTGGTATGAAAAGGCCAAAGGACTTCCGGGGCGTGAGGAATGGGAAAAACTGATGGGACATGCAGTACCTGTGACAGAGGAACCGAAGAAAGGGCATTTTACTTTGGATAATACCTGTATGGAGATGAAAGACAGTTTTGTTGTCATGAAGATTCAGTATAAAGTAACGGAAAATATTATTGCAAAAAGTTATGGCGGAAAAAAAGATATGTCAAATCCGTCTTATCGCATGACACTGATCTGTGCGGTGGACTGTCCGCTTCGTGCAGCGGTCATTAACAGTGGAGGTACAATGAATGATTCACTTGCGAAGGGATTACTTCAGATGGCTAATGGACACTATCTTAAGGGGATTGCAGCAATGGTGGGAAAATAATGATAGCAAGCTATATAAAATAAGGAGAAGATAAAAATGAGGGATACAAAAAAGAATTGGCTTCCGGCCAGCCGGATCAAATCGGCAGATGTGACAAAAGGTGAGAAATGGTTGGGGTATTTGGTGGGACCGGCAGGAGCACTCTTGCTGAATGCAGTACTTGCATCTTATCTAAATGTCTATTATACGGATGTACTGAAGCTTACAGGCGTCTGGGGCGGTGCATTCTTGATGGTATTTCCGATTCTGTCCAAAGTAATTGATGCAGTTACAAACATCGCAATGGGACAGCTGATCGATCGTACAAAGACAAAAGAAGGAAAAGCACGTCCATGGATGCTTTTGTCGGCAGTGCTCTTGCCGATTACCGGAATACTCCTGTTTGCGGTACCGAATGCTTCTGTGACGGTACAGGTTATTTGGGTTATGATTACCGGAATTATCGTAGCGATGCTGTCCCCACCTCTGCTTCTGTCCCCACCTCTGTTTCTGCGAAAACGGAGAAAAGACAAAACAATCATAAATAATCAAAATAAATCAAATTTGTGCAATATATCTAAAACAGAAATTGAATGTTTGCGGATTAGTATGATTGACTATGACTGAAAATGAAGATATAATACAATCATAAAAAAGACAGGAGGTAAAAAGATGATTTATACGGTTACGTTTAATCCATCGCTGGATTACATTGTTTCTGTTGACAATTTTAGATTGGGTTTGACCAATCGTACGAATTCTGAGTTACTTCTTCCGGGAGGAAAAGGAATCAATGTATCAACTGTACTTGGAAATCTTGGAATTGAGAATACCGCATTGGGATTTGTTGCCGGGTTTACTGGTAAAGAGATTATCAGATGTATGAAATTGTCAGGAGTAAAATCGGATTTTATTGAACTTGATCATGGAATATCAAGAATTAATCTGAAGCTAAAATCGATTGATGGAATGGAGATTAATGGATCTGGTCCTGATATTAATGAAGAAGCGGTTGAACAACTAATGAAGAAACTGGATATTCTGGGGAAGGATGACATCTTGATTTTAGCAGGAAGTATTCCGAGTACGATGCCTGATGATATTTACCGGAGAATCATGGATAAGCTTCAGGGAAGAGGGGTTACATGTGTCGTGGATGCGACTCGGGAGCTGTTGTTAAATGTATTGGAATACCATCCGTTTTTGGTGAAACCGAATAACCATGAATTGGGGGAGATATTTCAGGTGGAATTAAAGACAAGAGAGGAAGTTATCCCTTATGCTAAAAGACTTCAGGAAATGGGAGCTGCTAACGTATTAGTATCTATGGCTGGCGAAGGAGCGGTTTTGGCTGCGGAAAATGGAAAGATTTATGCTACGTCCGCACCTAAAGGAGTATTAAAAAATGCTGTTGGTGCAGGCGACTCAATGGTGGCAGGATTTGTTGCGGGATGGATGGAGAAACAGAATTATGAATATGCATTTCATATGGGCGTTTCAGCTGGAAGTGCAAGTGCTTTTTCGGATTTACTGGCAACTAAAGAAGAAATCCAACGTGTTTATCAACAAGTATGTGATCGGGTAGTGTCAAGTAATCTATGAAAAACTGGGCCGAAAAAAACAGGCTAAAACGAACCTTGAAAATTGCAAATATATAAGACGGAAGGCCCTCCGGGGGCTCAGGGCGCTGCCCTAAGAACCTGCAAGGGACCAGTCCCTTGACCCGATTCCGGGCTCTG